>NZ_JASUSU010000045.1:0-23901 GCF_030445905.1 Oceanotoga sp.
ACTGTTTTATAAAACAGTTCTTTCTTATTTTATTATTTCAAGAATTTCTTTAAAATTTTTTATATTATAGTCTGCAATTTCAAATTTTTTTCCACAAGGATTAAAATATATAGTTGAAATATTTGCATTTTTTCCGGCTATGATGTCTATTTTTCTATCGCCTATGGTAATTGTTTGTTCTTCTATTAAATTGTGTTTGTTTATTAAATGATTGATACCTTCAGGATGAGGTTTTCTTTCAAAAAGATCATCTTTTGTGACTATATCATAAAAATATCCAGATAAATGATAATGATCTAATAAAGTTGAAGCTGATTTATAACTTCTATGTGTAAATATAAAATTTTTTCCTTTATTTTTTACAACATATTTTAATATCATTTCTGTGAATTCGAAAGGTTGTCTTTCTTCAAAAGGAACGAATGATTCAGCTTTTTTTATATTTTTTTCTGTAGATTTGTCAATTTGATACTTTTCGTTTAAATAATCTAAAAGAGCTTTTTTGGAAATTTTAGAATTTTTATAAATCGATTCAAAATTTTCTTCTATTCCATTTTTTTCTAATATGTTTATAACAGATTTACTATAAGCAGGATATATGTTAAATAATGTTCCCCCAAAATCCCATATGTAATTTAGGAATTTCATAGATTCACCCCTTCATGATAAATTAATTACCATTATATTATATCATATGGTGAGAATATTCACAAAATGTTATTTTTTTTTGTATTTTAATTTTAAAAAAAATGAATGTGATATAATTATTAAGGTTGGTTAAAGAAAAATTAAAGTATAAGAACTGTAACGAAATGTTTATGAAATATATTTCTTATATAATGAATTTGTATATTTTATCATATACCAAATAAGGAGGTTGTTTTTATGCCAAAAATGACTGTTAATGTAAGTGCAAAATGTGAAAATCCTACAAAACTTGTTGTTAAAGCAAGAAATTTTGAAATAATCGTTGATGAACCATCAAACTTAGGTGGAACTGATCATGGACCAAATCCAGTTGAATATGTTCAAGCTGCTTTGGCTGGTTGTTTAAATGTAGTTGGACATGTTGTTGCTAAGGAAATGGGTTTTGAATTAAAGGGACTTGAGGTACAGTTAGATGGATTTTTAAATCCTGCAAAATTCATGGGAAAATCTGATGAAGAAAGAGCTGGATATCAAGAAATAAATGTTAAAATGATTCCTGATACTGATGCCGATGAAGAAACATTGAATAAATGGTTAGAACAGGTTGAAGAAAGATGTCCTGTTTCTGACAATATAAAAAATCCTACACCTGTAAAAATAACTTTAGGATAATTCAGACCGGCTTTTGCCGGTTTTTGTTTTAAAAGTTTTTTATTACAATAATGTTATGTTACCAAAATGAAATTTAAAATTCGCTTTTTATATTTAGAAGTTTTAAATTAATATTATAAAAATCTATTATTTTTTTTATTTTATTTGTTATAATATTTCATATGGAAGTATTTATTATGGAGGAGTACATATGAAAATTTTTGATTCGAGATTACAATCGTTGGACTTACCTACACTGTTTAAAATTTTATCAAATCAATCGAGGCTTGAGATTTTAATTTTATTAAAAGAACAGTGTTTTACTGCAACAGAGATTTCAAAGCAATTAGATATGGATATTTCAACGGTTTATAGACATTTAAAATATTTAAAAAATTATGGATTGATAAGATCTTTTCAGCTTGAAAATACTGAGAGATATGATTTAGCTTCTAAATATTTATATGAGCTTATTGAAGCTGCTATATCTGCACTTTCTGGGATAAAAGGAACAAGAGCTTTTTCTTCTGGAATGGTTAAAATTTATTCTTCTTCTATTGAAGAAATAAAATCTATAAAACCTGATAAGGTTTTAGATGTCAGGGGAGAGATGTGTCCAGTTCCGGATATTCAGTGTAGAAATACTTTGAGAGAGATGAAGCCAGAAGAAATTCTCGTAGTAGTTGTTGATTATCCTTTATCTAAGGAGAGAATTCCGGATAATATAAGATCTGAAGGTCATGAACTTTTAGCAGTTGATGAGGATAAGTTGGGTGATACTCGTATTTATATAAGGAGGAGATAATTGTGTTTGATGTAGCTGTTATAGGCGGAGGACCTGGTGGTTATGTTGCAGCAATAAGATCTGCACAACTTGGAAAAAAAGTTGCTATAATTGAAAAAGAAAATTTTGGTGGTACATGTACTAATTGGGGTTGTATACCTACCAAAGCTATGTTGGCAGCTTCACATTTATATGATGAGATAAATAATAAATCAAAGAAGTTTGGTTTAAATATAGATAATGTTGATTATGATGTAAAAGGTATCATGAAACATATGAATAAATCTATCACAATGTCAAGAAAAGGTGTAGAGTTCTTGATGAAAAAAAATAATATAGAAGTGCTCAAAGGTACCGCAATTGTTAAAGATAAGAATCATATTATGATAAAAGAAACAGAAGAAGTTGTAGAGTCTTCTAATATCATTTTAGCACATGGTTCTGTTCCTGTTATGTTTCCACCATTTTCTGAAGTTGAAGGAATTTGGACAAGTAATGATGTTTTTATGATGGATGAATTACCTGAATCTATTTTGATTATGGGTGGGGGAGTAATAGGAGTAGAATTTTCAACTTTTTTTGCAACTCTTGGTAAAAAGGTAATACTTGTTGAGTTGTTTGATCATATACTTCCTTATGAGGATGTAGATGTTGCAAATGAAGTCAAGAAATCTTTGAAGAAAAAAGGTGTTAAGATATTAGAAAAGCATAAGGTTCTTGGAGTTGAAAAAAATGATGATTCTTTTATAACTAAAGTTCTTGATGTAGAAAAGAATGAAGAGATTTCTTTTGAAAGTTCTAAGGTTTTAATGGCTGTTGGAAGAAAACCTAATATTCCTCAAGATTTGAGAGATCTTGGATTAGAAATAGAAAAAGGTGTAGTTACAGATAAAACTCTTAAAACTAATATAGATAATATTTATGCTATTGGAGATTTGAGAGCTCAAATAATGCTTGCTCATGTTGCAAGTATGGAAGGTATTGTTGCAGCACATAATATTGCTGGAGAGATTAAAACTATGGATTATTCAGCAGTTCCGTCTATTATTTTTTCAAGTCCAGAAGTTGCTTCAACTGGTTTGAGAGAATCAGATGTGGATTTAGAAAAAGTTATTATTTCAAAATTTCCAGTTTCTGCTAATGGTAGAGCGAGAACCATGGAAGAAAAAGATGGATTTATCAAAATAATTGCTGATAAATCAAGTGGCAAAGTTTTGGGTGTATCTGCTGTTTCTCCTAATGCAACTGATATGATTATGGAGGGTGTAATTGCTGTTAAAGAAGGTTTAACAGTTGATAAATTGGCAGATATGATACATCCTCATCCAACTTTAACGGAATCATTCCTCGGTGCCATAGAAGGTGCTGAAGGTAAAGCTATACATTTATAATTTTTCGGTAGGAGGGATTTTATGAAGAAGTTTGCTGAATCTCATGAATATGTGATTGTTGAAGGCAATGTTGGAACAGTTGGAATTTCGGTTGGTGCAGCTGACGAATTGGGAGATATAACATATGTAGATCTTCCAGAAGTTGGAAAAGAAATAAAGAAAGGTGACGCCGTTTGTTCAGTTGAATCTGTTAAATCAGCAGGAGATATTTATTCACCTGTTAGCGGAAAAATTATAGAAGTAAATTCTGATCTTGAAGACGCTCCAGAAAAAATAAATGAAGATGCTGAAGGTGAAGGTTGGATTTATAAAATAGAACTTTCTGATGAATCTGAACTTGACTCATTAAAGGATGAAGATTGATATAAAAAATAAGACCTTAAAAAGGTCTTATTTTTTTATAAAGTTTAGGGTATTTTGTATAATTATTTTTGTTTGTTCTTCTCGGCTTATTTGGGATGGATTATCGCCTTCTTGTTCTCCATAATATCCAAATTGTGCGTGGTTTCCTCCAATTATTTCAACATATTTTGTTGAATCTGGTAAATATTGTTTATTATTTTTTATCTTTTCTTGATTTGCAAGTCCATCATTTTCAGCATAAATGGATAATACATTTATATTTGAATTTGAAAGGTCATTGTTTTCGGCCGGGTATGCTGCGTATAATATGAGATTTTTTATTTTATCTGGATTTTCATAGACATATTTTGCTGCCATTGCTCCGCCAAGTGAATGACCAGATATATACCAATTTTTTACTTCTGGATAATCTTGTATTATCTTATCAGCTTTATATGAATTGAATATTGCAAGATTGAAAGGCATTTTTGCTATTATTACTAATATGTCTTCTTCTGCCAATTTTTCTGCAAATATTGAATAAGATTTTGGATCTACTCTTCCTCCAGGATAAAATATTAATCCAGTTTCATACTTTTGAGGTTTGAATACTATATTAGAAGTATTTTCTATTTGTATTCCTTCATTATTTGAATTTAAAATTTCTTTGGCTTCTTTCATCGGTCCTAATGGATTTAATGACCATATACTGAATAATATAAATACTATAATAAAAGATAAGATTATTATTTTTAAAAATTTTTTCATCATTTCACATCCCGTTTTATTTTTTATCTTCATAGTATTATATCATGTTTAAGAGTATAAACAGAAACCGAGAGTTTTGAACTCTCGGTTAAATTTTTATTTTTTTAAGAAATCAAATATTTCACTTAAGTTAGGTTGTTCTAAAAGTTCATATTCTTTCATCCATATTACTTTTCCATCTTCATCTATTAAAACATTTGCCCTTTTGTCAAATCCTTTTTCATCGAAAAATAGATTATAATCTTTTCCTATTTTACCATGAGGCCAGAAGTCAGAGCCTAATTTCAATTTTTTTAATTTTAATTCTTTTCCCCAAGCAGCTTTACAAGGTGCTGAGTCTACACTTATTCCAATTGGAATTACATTGTAGTTTTCAAATTCATCATGTTTTATGTCCAAGTTTTTCATCTGTGTTTCACATACAGGTGTCCAAGCAAATGGATGAAAAGAAAGTAATATTTTTTTTCCTTTGAAATCATTTAATTCAAAAATTTTTTCATCCTGATCTAAAATTTTAAAATTTGGTGCTTTTTCTCCAATTTTCAATTCCATAATATTTCCCCCTTTTTATTTTTTGGAATTAATGAATTCCTCAATTCTTTTTAAATTTCTTTGCCTTTTATACAGAGGTTCTTTTGTATTTTTATATATGCTTAACTGTTCATCAAAAGGTTTTCTTTCAGTATTTTTATATATTATTCCAAGTGGAAATTCATCTTCTTTTAAAGCTAATTTGATAGCTTCTTCTTTGTTTGTGTAATCGTATTTTTCATCTAATTTATATGTATGATCTTTGAACCATTTAAAAGTATTTATTTTATTAAAAGTCACACAAGGTTGATATATATCTACTAGGGCATAACCTGGGTGTTTTATCGCTTCTTTTATTATTTCAGTAGTTGTTTTAGGGTCTGTTACACTTCCTCTTGCGACAAAAGTTGCACCAGTTGCTATTGCAACAGCTATTGGATTAAATGGTTTTAATATTACGCCATTTACTTGTACAGGAGTTGTCATGCCAGTTTGAGTTGTTGGTGAAGCTTGACCTTTTGTTAATCCGTATATCATATTATCATGTACTATATTTGTTATATTTATATTTCTTCTTATAGTGTGTATGAAATGATTTCCGCCTTCACCATACATATCTCCTTCACCACTTTCAGCTATAACTGTTAAATCAGGTCTTGTTGCTTTTATAGCTGTTGCTGCTGGTAAAGCTCTTCCATGAAGACCATTGAAAAAATTTGTTTTAAAATAATGAGGTATTTTGGCTGCTTGTCCTATTCCAGAAACTAAAACAAAATTTTCAGGATTTAGGTTTTCGATCTCTTCAAGAGTTTTTTTCAATAAGTTTAATATACCAAAATTTCCACATCCAGGGCACCAAGCTATATCTAAATTATCTTCATAATCGAGTGAGAAAGTTTTTGTTTCATTCATGTTAATACCTCCTTATATTATTTCTTCTATTTTTTTAATCAATTCTTCAACTGAAAATGGCATTCCATCATATTTTAAAATTCTATTATCAATATTTATATTTGTCTCTAATTTCAATAAATTTGCGAATTGTCCAGTTGCATTGTTTTCAACTACTATTATTTTTTCAGCTTTTTTTAATAAGTCTTTTACTTTGTTATTTAGAGGATATAATTGTGTGAAATGAAGCATAGATGTGTTTTTGATTTTTGATTTTTTTAAAGCTTCTTTTACAGAATTATAATTAGAGCCCCAAGATATTATGAGATTTTTAAAATCTTCAGAACCTATTATTTCAGGCATTATGGCATTTTCTTTTAATAGATCTAATTTACCCATTCTCTTATCCATCATTTTGATTCTTATATCTAAATCTTCTGTTATGTGTCCATATTCGTCATGTTCATCTGAATCAACTCCAACTATTCCTTCACCGTAATTTGGTATACCTCTTGGTGATATACCATTTTCAGTTATTTTATATCTTTTATAATTTTTATCAGTTTTTATAAAATATTTCTCTATTTTTATATTATCTAAATTAAATTTTTTAACATTATAATAAGAGTCAACAAAATATTGATCAGTTAATAGAAATACTGGCACTTGATACTTATCTGCTTCATTGAAAGCTTTTTGAGCAATAAAGAATGCATCTTCAATATTACCTGGAGCATATATTATTCTTGGAAATTCACCATGACCTGAATACAAAGCCAAATTTAAATCTTCTTGTGCGGTTCTTGTTGGCAATCCTGTTGCGGGTCCAGGTCTTTGAGCTATATGAATTACCATGGGCGATTCAAGCATTCCAGCAAGAGAAACTCCTTCTTCCATCAAAGAAAACCCTCCACCAGATGTTGTCACCATAGATCTCGCTCCAGCATACCATCCACCTATGGCCATATTTATTGCAGCTATTTCATCTTCTGCTTGTTCAACGAGTATATCATCAAATTTTTGTGAAAAATTTGCAAGAGATAATAAAACACCTGTACCAGGAGTCATGGGATATGAAAATATAGAATCACAACCTCCAGCTAAAGCTCCAAGGGCCACGGCATCATTTCCATTTATTAATAGATTATCTTTTGTTTCTTCATTATTTTTTATTTGAATTTTTAGATCTTCTGATGAATAAAGTTTTTTACCTTCATCATAACCTTTTTCAATCGCTTGAATATTTTTTTGTATTATATCTTTTGATTTTTTTGCAAAATAATTTTCCATATGTTTTTTCAGTTGCTCTTTTTCTATTCCAAATAATGATAAAACAAAACCAACAGCAACTATATTTGAATATATTTTACTTCCAATTTCATTGGCAATTTTAAAAATAGGAATATCTATTAAGTTTTTATTATCAAGGTTTAGAGTTTCTTTTTCAGCTATTATTATCGTTTCAGTATCTATACGATTTTCTAAATGATCTACTGATTTTTTTGTTAGGGGTAATAATAGATCTATTTTGTTTATATGTGTTCTAACTGTATCAGATCCAACTCTTATTTCTGTAGAATTACTACCACCTCTTATTCTTGACATGTATTCTTTGGTTGCAAATACATTAAAACCTTCTTCTTTTAGTATTTTTGTCAGTATTTTTTCTATTGTTTGAATTCCTTGACCTGCTTCTCCAGATAAAACTATTGAGACATCATCTTTGAATATTTTTCCCATTTGTGTCCCTCCTCGATTGTCTAATTATAAAAATAATTGTTAATTTTTATTTTTGTTTTTTAAAGTTCTTTTATATATATTATAACATATAATCTATTTCGATTAAACTAATTTCTATCAAAATTATCGGAATTATACGTTAAGTTTTTCTAAAAAAAGTTTGTGAGCTTGACAAACTTTAAACTTAAGTGTTATACTTTAATATAACACTAAATAAATAATTTTTATCGGGAGGTATTTTAATGACCAAGAAATATCAATATATATTTCGAGCTGTTATTGCAGTTTTATTTGCAATTTTAGGGGTTTTTATTCCTTCGGCAGTCTTTAAGGTTATATTTGCTTTTTTGGCAATTTTTATGTTAGCTTTGAATTTTAGAAAGTTTACTGTCTTTTTAATTATTTTTGTAGCTATATTTTTTCTATTGCCTGGAGTTTCTATAGCTGTTTATAAAAGTAGGAATTTTGAAAGAGATTTTTCTAATTTTTGGATGTATTTATACAATGATAATGAATATAAAAAAATTTGGAAATATGATTTTTCAAGGGTTTATATTCCAGATATGGAAATAAAGAGTTCTAATCAAATTTCTTTTAGAGGAAGTGCATTTGAACTGGTTTTTGATGAAGAGTCTAATAAGATTTCCATACCTTCTGAATTAACTTATTATTATGATGGAAATAAAATTATTTTTGATTCAAGAGATTATTTGAATGCTAAAATGAAGATAATTATAGGGACTAAGAATAATGATTATACATCGCTTTTTGTCGATGCATCTTATTTGGAAATGAAAGGTTCTTCTTTTTCATCTAAATATATTGATTTAGATGTCGTTAATTTAAAAGTTTTTAATGGCATTAATTCTAAAAATGTTAATATAAATAGCAATGTTGTTTATTTGACATCTTTTTTTAATTCTGATTTTATAGATATCGATGGAGTTTCTGTTAAATTAAATAATTTTCTTATAGATTCAGAAACATTTAATATTAAATCTGATGTCTTAGATATTTCTGGTGAATTTTATGTAAAGAAATTAAACTTTGAAGGTACTTCTATTAATTTCGATTTAAAGCTGCATGAAACAGAAAATTTTTATTCTTCTGGTACTACTATAAATGGTAGTCTTGAATATCTTGATAATTGGGAAGAGGATAAAAGAAGTATTAAGTTGTATGGAGAAATAGGGGATGTTGAAATAATAACAAGAAAAGATAATAAAGGTGAGTTTGATATAAGAAGTGATAAGGGTATTCTTATTAATAGAATTGATTAGAAGGATGTGATTTTAATGCTTGGGAAGGTCGATAAACATAGTGGAATCCCTGCATATATTCAGATTATGAATCAAATTCGTAAGGAAACTATAATGGGAAACTTGAAAAGTGGAGATCAACTTCCACCTGTTAGAGAAATGCAAAAAATTTTTGGTGTTAATATAAATACAGTAACGAGGTCTTTGGAAAAATTATCTAATGAAGGCCTTATTGAAGCTCAACATGGAGTTGGTTATTTTATAATGGAGGACAGTTCTGTGAGTGATAAGGCAATTAATATAATAAGAGATGCTGTTAAGGCACTCAAAGATTGTAATATTGATTTACAGATGAGTATGCTTTTGTTGGAGGAGGTATGGAAGGATGACTGATTTTCTTAAAAAAACTGAAGCTTATTTTATGAAAGAATTTACTGAAAAAGCTGGAAGAATTGCAATATTTTCACTTTTTTTAATGATTCCTGAAATTTATACAAAGATGATTTTTTCTTTTATTTTTATAACTTTTATGTTGGCTTCTGATATACATAATGGAAAATTTTCAACTTTGATAGCTCTTCCTTTTTCATATAGAGATATCTTTTTGAATTCATATTTATTTTTAATTTTTATCACTACCATAACGACTTTTGCGGGAGTTGCTTTTTATCAAATACCTAATTTTATGATTTGGAGTTTATTTATTAAACAATTAATATTTATAACTTTTTATTATTCTGTTTCTATTTTAAGCGTTACTTTTGGAATGGATAATTTTGGAATACCTTTGTTAGTGCTTGCAATAGACTTTTTTGTTGGTATTATAGGCGGATTTGATATTCCAAATATGAATCCATATAAACTTTTTTCACCTATTTTTCAAAAATCTTTATTATTATCTGGAATTTTTAGTATTATTTTATTTATTTCTGCCTTTATATTTTTTTGTAGAAAGGGGGTTCAGAAATAATGATTTCTGTTAATAATTTGGTTAGAAGTTTTGGTTCTAAAACTATTTTGAATAGAGTATCTTTTGAAGTTCCAGAAGGAGAAGTTTTTTCTTTAATAGGTCCTAATGGAGCGGGTAAAACTACTACGATGAGATGTCTTTATGGAGATCTTAAACCAGATAGTGGTAATATAAGTATATTTGGTGAAAAATTTAGTGCAAAGCTTAAGACTAATATAGCTGTTATGTCTGAAGATAGATTGACTTTTAAAAGATTTAAAGGCGAAGATTATTTTAAATTATGGAAAATGTTATATCCGAATTTTGATGAAGAAGTTTTTTCTAATTTTATTCTTCATTATAGATATGATTTAAATCAGAAAGTTTCAACTATGTCTATGGGGCAGAAAACTTTGTTTCATCTTGCTTTGACTATTTCAAGTGGAGCAGATCTTTTAATTTTGGATGAACCTACTCAAAATCTTGATCCAGTTATTAGACATGAAATTTTGGATATAATTAGAAATTTTGCAATAGATAGAAATAAAACTATTATTATTTCATCTCATGAAATATATGAACTTGAAGAGATTTCGACTTCTTTTGCTATAATAAAAGAAGGAAAAGTTTTATATTCTGATACTATAGATGATGCAAAATCTAAGCATAGGATTATTAATAAGGGTGAGACAGTTCCTAATGGTAAAGTTGTTGCTAATATAAATGAAGAGATATTGATCGAAACTGATGAGGATGTTGGAAGATATGCAACATTTAAAGAAATTTCATTGGCTTATTTGAAAGAAAATAAAGGTTTTAGTCCTTTTTAATTTTTTTAATATTAAAAGAGAAGATATTTTTAATAGATATATCTTCTCTTTTTTATATTTTCATTATTCAAATAAAATATTATCTAAGAACCAATTCATTTTTATAAGTTGTTCATCATTTATTTGTACATTTCTTGGGATTTTAAGATTACTTTTTGAGTCATATATAGGGCCTTTGAATATCATATTATCATCGGATTTTATTTGTTCTTTTATTATGTTTATTAAATTTTGTGTTTGAGGTTTTATATTATTACTCATAGGCGCTATGTCCACTATACCAGATTTTAATCCACCCCAGAATTTTTCAATTTCTTCGGATCCTCCAAATAAATCAAAGAAAGAAAAATTAGAGCCTTTGATTACATCTTGTATTATATTTGAATAATATTTTCCCCATTTCCATATTACTGAAGTTAAATAGGTTTTTGGTGCGAATTCTCTCATATCAAAATGATATCCTATAGTATAAACTCCATATTTTTCTCCAATTTTCATAACTTCTGCACTGTCTTGATGATGAGTTAAAATATCAGAATTTTTCATGTTTATAAGATATTCTGTTGTCCTTTTTTCATATTCTTTATTTGCCCAAGAGTTTGTCCATCCAATCCAAATTTTTGCTTCAGGGTTTACTGATTTTACACCAAGGGCGAAAGCATTTATTCCCATTATTACTTCAGGTATGCCAAAAGGAGCTACATAGCCTATTACATTTGTTTTTGTTTTTAATCCGGCTATTATTCCAGTTAAATATCTTGGTTCATACATTCTTCCAAAGTAGGTGTTTATATTTTCTTGTGTTTGATATCCAGAAAAATGTTGAAATTTTACATTTTGAAATTGAGATTGTTTATGTTCATTTAAGTAGTCAAAACTTGTTGAGAAAGTTAGTTTATAATCTTCTTTTTCAATTTTTTCCATTAATTCTTTGAATTTTTTTATATTATCTATATTTTCAAAAGATTTTGTTTCTATTTCATTTTTAAATTTTTCTTGAACGTATTTTCTGCCTATTTCATGCGAATAAGTCCATGCAGATTCATTTATTCCAGTATTATATATGAAAGCTACTTTTATTTTTGTTTCACCTGTGAATAATATTCTTGGTAATTGCCATATATTTAATCCTTCTGTACCAGATTCTCTTTCTATTTCTTTTATTATTTCTTTTACCTTATTTTTGAATATTTTATTGTCTGAATCTATTATTAATCCATATGTTTCTATATATTTTAAAAAAGCATCGCCGGCAGATTTTTTTAATTTTTGTCCGCCAATTATATTATAAGTTTTTTTAAAAGGTATGAAATAAGTTGTTATGAAATCTTTATATTTATCATTTATAAGAGAATTTTGAGTTTTGTGAGTTTTTATTATGTCATACATTTGAGCAAATTTTCCTTCTTCTGTAAACCATAACTCATTAATTTTTGTTTTTTTATAAAATTTTAAGAATTCATAGTATATTTTTATTTCTTGATCATCTGGATCCCATTTTGGAACGAGTCTTTTCACTTTTGCTTGTATTGAATAGGCATTTACATATTTTAAAACACTGACTCTTTTATTACCTTCTACAACGTAGAACCAGTTTAGATATTCATAAACTTCTATTGGATCTCTTATACCTTCTTCATATTGAATTTGTAATAGATTTATCCATTTTATAGAAAATTCTGTTTTTTCATCGAATATTGGGTAAAAATTATTTGCAAAGGATAAAGCTCTTGAATGATAGTAAGTACCTTGAATTTTTTCTAAAGGTATATCAACTAATCCGAGATCTTCTTCCCTTATTATATCAACATTTTCTATTATGTTTTCTAAGGATGGTAAATAACCTTCTTTTCCAGAACTAATTTTACTTATAAAGTCTTTTTTTCCAATTTTTTTGGCTTTTAAATATTCATCTGTTAGTTTATTTCTATTATTGTACATTTTTAATCCCCCAAATTATTTTAAAACTATCTCTTTAGTTTTTGTAGCTTTTAATCTTTTTATTTCAAGAATAATTTTTTTCTCTTCATCATATTTTATTTTTTGATAAGGAACTGAATTTATCATATAGGATATCATATTTTCTTTTCTTAATTTAAAATCAAGTTGATTTATAGTATAAGCTCTGTGTATATGTCCATATAACCATAATTTAGGAAATATTTGTTTGTACATATCACCGAGATTTTTTGAAGGTATATGATATCTATCAAATTTTTTTATTGTGTTTTCTATTAGAGGCGGATTATGTGTCGCTACTATGTCTATATTTTTAATTCTTTTTAGAAGCATTTTTATGTTAATATCTCTTTTGAATTTTGCAGTGTCTTTTTCAGATATATGAAATGGTTTTATTCCATATGATAAAGCTCCTGAAAAGGCCATTATATTGATATCTTTTTTTATGTATCTTTTTAGGTTTATGAGACTTTTATTTAGAACAAGAAAACCTTTATATATATCAGAATATTTTTCATTTTCTTCTTTGTATACTTCTGGGAAGTATTTTTTATCATGATTTCCATGTACCATTATACTCAATGAAGGCTTGAATTCATTATTTACATAGTCCATATATCCAGGTGAAAGGTCTCCACATCCAATCAATAGATCATAATTTTTGTTTTCTCTGTTTTTTAATGTGACTTCTTCATCAGATACAGATATTATATCTATCATTTGTTTCTCCTTTTTAATCACTTTTTATATATTTTATCATATTCATTTTAAAACTTTTGCATAAAAAATAAACGAGCAGAATTAAATCTACTCGTTTATTTTTTATTTATTTAAATATTTTTCAATATCTTTTGATAGAGAAAGTGGCTTTTTTATAGGAGCATATCTTTTTACTACATTGCCCTGTTTATCTAAAAGAAATTTTGTGAAATTCCATTTTATATCTTCACTATTTAAAAGACCCTTTACTTCAGATTTTAAGTATTTGTATATTGGATGAGTATTTTCTCCATTTACATCTATTTTATCAAATAGTTGGAAAGTTACATTATAATTTAATTTACAGAAACTTCTAATTTCTTCATTTGAGCCAGGTTCTTGCTCGCCAAATTGATTACATGGAAATGCAAGTATTTCAAAATCTTTTCCTTTATATTTTTCATAAAGTTCTTGTAATTCTTCATATTGTGGAGTAAAACCACATTTACTCGCAGTGTTTACTATTAATAGGACTTTTCCTTTATACTCACTCATGTTTTTGTTTATACCCATATTAGTCTTTGCTGATAATTCATAAAATGACATTTTACCACCTCTTTTTAATTTTTTTAGATTTAATCTATATAAATCAATTATAATATTTATTTTCTTTAAAGTCAAATGGTATAAAAATGTTAAATTTTAAAATAATTTAAAAATATGATATTATTTAAATATAAAAATAGGAGGTGTTTTTGATGAAGAAAAAGTTAACTATTTTTTTGTTTATGATTTTAATATTAAATTTATTTGCTGCTAAAGAATTGATCATTGGAGCAAAGATGTTTACAGAAGGGTATATTGTATCAAATTTAGTATCCGAACTTTTGAAAGAAAATGGTTTTGAAATAAAAGAAAATTTTGGTCTTTCTTCATTTCCATTGAGAAAGGCAATTGAAACAGGTCAAGTTGATATATATCCAGAATATACAGGAACAGCTTGGGCTGCATATTTTAAGAAAGATGAAAGAATTTATGATCCAGTTAAATTATTTGAACTAGTGGCAAAAAAAGATTTAGAAAGAAATTCTATAGTTTGGTTAGATATGATAAATTTTAATAATACTTATGGAATGGCTGTTAGAAGAGAGTTTTCAGAAAAGAATAATATTTATTCTTTGAGTGATCTTTCTGAATATTTGAAAGAAAATAAAGATATTATTTTTGGTGTTAATCCAGAATATTATCAAAGAGCAGATGGTATTTTTTCTGTTTTAAGTTATTATGAGATGGATGTTCCAAGAATGAATATTAAAACTATGGAAGCTGGTTTGACTTATACAGCTCTTAATAGTAAGAAAATAGATGTTTCAATGGTTTATTCTACAGATGCTTTAATTTTAAAATATGATTTAATTGTTTTAAATGATGATAAAAACTTTTTTCCAGCATATTATCCGTCTGTTATGGTTCGAAAAGAAATATTGGATAAATATCCTGAAATCAAAGATATTTTAAAACCTTTAAAAAGGTATTTGAATGAAGATATAATGATAAGGCTTAATTATTTAGTTGATGTTGAAGGATATGAACCAAAAGTTGTTGCTCAAAATTATCTTAAAGGTCTTGGTTTTATTAAATGATTTAAAATTATAATATAAAAAATGAATATTATGCACCATATTATAAATATTAAAAAGTTATTTTCAATTTTTAATAGCGGAATATTTTCAAATATTTTTAGAAAGTTTAATATTCCGCTACTTATTGTATTTGTGAATGATTGTAAAATTACAGAATTTATTAATATATTAAAAAAACCTAATAATATTAATAGTCCTATTATAGGCGAAATTATTGGAGTTATTATTATTCCTGATAATGATATTTCTCCAAACGAATATAAAGAAATTGGAAATATACCTATATAAGCTGATATGGGTATTATTATATTTTTTATTTTTGAATTATTAAGCTTTTTATTTGTGTACAGTATCATAAATGTAGCTGAATAACTCATTAAAAATCCTATGTTTTGTAGGTTTTCTGGGATTATTATGAGATTTATATATCCTATTAAGGATAATATGTTTAGACTATCATATTGTAGATTTAATATCTTAAATATGTTTATTATGCTTAATAATAATACAGCTCTTAATGAACTTGCAGAAAATCCTGTTAGTATTAAATAGAAATTTATTATTATTGTTGAAAGTATTAATCGTATGTTTTTTTTGTATATTAATAAATTTATTATTTTAGATATGATAAAGTATATTATATATACATGAAATCCAGATACAGCAAATAGATGCAATGTTCCTGTTTTTTTAAATTTTTCTTTATTTTGTATATTTCCCATAATACTTGATTTTACTATGTCGAAAGTATTAGGATCTTTGAGTCTATTTTTTAATTGATTTATTATTAGATCTTTTATTTGAAGTATTGATTTATTTCCTTTAGTTGCAATGTAATCTGTTTTTATTATGTTATTATTTTGTTTTTTACCATACAGGTAGATTTTTTGTCCATTTTTTAATGGTTCAACTGAGAATTTTGAATAATAAGTTATATAGATTTTGTTTGTTTTTTTCCAATTTTCATCGTAGAATTTGTTTATCATTATTTTATATTTACTATCATCTTTGTCTATTATTGTCCCAAGCATTCCCAATGATTTATTTGGAATATCTGAGATTAAAAACATATTTAATATTATAGGTATTATCAATATTGATTTTGTGTAATTTTTTTTTATTAAATATAAAATAATAAATGCAATTGCAGATAAAATACCTGCAATTGCATTTATTTTTGAAATTGAAATAGTTATTATTGTTATTATGAAGAGTTCAAAAAAATAAGGTATTTTGAATTCTTTTTTAAGCATTCAAAACTCCAAGCGCTAGAGAGGCTAATTTAGATTTTGAATCATTTGCTCTTGATACGACTATTATTGGAGCTTTTGCTCCTAAAATTAAGCCAGCTATTTTACCACCTGCAAAGTATATTGCGGATTTTCCTAAGAAGTTTCCAGAGTGTATATCGGGAACAACTAATATGTCTGCTTTTCCCGCTACATCACCATCTACTTTCTTTATTTTAGCTGCCATCATATCAAGCGCATTATCTATACCAAGAGGACCATCTATAATACAATTTTTTATTTGATGTCTTTTATTCATTTGAGTTAGTATTGCAGCATCCATAGTAGCTTGCATATCTGGGTTTACAACCTCTACAGCAGCTATTAATGCGACTTTTGGGATATCTATACCAATTGAATGTGCGAGTGAAACTGAATTATCTATTATCGAAATTTTTTCTTTCAGTGTTGGATTTATTATCATTCCACCATCTGTTACCATTATTAATTTTTGTAAGTGTTCAGTTTCTATTACTGCACAGTGAGATAAAACATTTCCAGTTCTTAATCCCCATTCTTTATTTAAGACAGCTTTTAATAATGTTGATGTTTTTATATTACCTTTCATAAGTACATCAGCTGTCGATGAAGAAACTAATCTTACGCCTTTTCCAGCAGCATCTTCTACTGAATCTGCTTCTATTATTTGATAGTTTTTTTCTATTATTTTTAAGTTTTCTTCAATTTTTTCTTTGTTCCCAACAAGAATAGGTTCTGCAAATCCTTCTTGTTCTGCTTCTGAAACAGCTTTTATTGCTTCGATATCTTCAGCCCCAACAACAACAACTCTTTTTTTTCCACCCTTTTTTGCTTTTAAAATTAAATCATCAAAGTTTTTCAATTTTATTCCCCCTATATTTAAAATAAATCTTTTCCTCTATAATTAAAAGCTTCTGCTAAATGTTTTATTTGTATATCTTTTTTTTCATCCATATCAGCGATTGTTCTAGATACTTTTATTATTCTGTTTACAGATCTTGCAGTTAAATTTAATTTTTTTGAAGTGTTTTTTAGAAATTCTTCTGTTTTATCCGACATGTTAGAAAATTTTTTTAATTCTTTATTATTTAATTTCCCATTCAATTTATTTTGTCTTTTTAATTGAATAAGAGCACTTTTAGAAACTCTTTCTTTTATATTTTCAGATTTTTCAGCGGGATCTTTTGACATTAATTCATCTATTTTTACTCTTGGAACTGATATTCTTATATCGATTCTATCTAATATGGGTCCGGATATTTTTTTATTATAATTCATTATTTGCACCATAGAGCATGTGCATTCTTTTTCTTTGTCACCATAATATCCACAAGGACAAGGATTTTGAGCTGCTACGAGCATAAATTTTGCAGGATATTCTGCATAAGCCTTTGATCTTGCAATTGTAACTTTTCCATCTTCTAAAGGTTGTCTTAAGGCTTCTATTACATCTGTTTTATATTCAGGAAATTCATCCATAAAAAGTACTCCATTATGCGCAAGACTTATTTCACCTGGTCTTGGATTTGAACCCCCACCAATAACTGAAGCTGATGAAGCTGTATGATGAGGTGCTCTAAAAGGTCTTTTTTCTATGATTTTGTTTATCATTCCAGAAATAGAGTATATCTTTGTTGTTTCTATTATTTCTTCTTTAGTCATGTTTGGGAGTATCGTTGGAATTCTTCTGGCTATCATTGTTTTACCTGAACCTGGAGGTCCATTCATTATTATATTATGAAATCCACAGGCGGCTATTTCTATGGCCCTTTTTGTTAGAAATTGACCTTTTATTTCTGAAAAATCTAAATCTGATATTTCTTCTATTATTTTATCTATTTTTGGTTTATAATTTTCTGTTTTTCCCAATAATATTTTTTCTATGTCTTTTATATGATCTATTACAAATATATCTTCTTTTTTTATGAATTGACTTTCATCTTGATTTTCTCTCGGTATTATGAATTTGCTATTTTTTATTTTATTTTTTATTTCCATTAAATAAAGAGTTATACCATTTACAGGTCTTATTTCTCCATTTAAACCAAGTTCACCAAAAGTATATAAATTTTCTGGTATTGATTTTATTTGTTTAGATGCTTCAAGAATAGATAATGCAACAGGAAGGTCAAAATGTGAACCTTCCTTTTTTATTGAACTTGGTGATAGATTTGCTATTATTGAGCCATTTGGTACTCTATAATTACTATTTCTAATTGAACTTAATATTCTTTTTTCACTTTCTTTTATTGATGTTGCTGGCATGCCAACTATTTTAAAGTTTTGAATTGTTGATCTTGAGTTTATATCTATTTCTACAAGTATTTCTTCAACATTAAATCCATTTATTGCTCCTGTCTTTAATCTTGAATATTTCACCAGGATATCCCCCTCCCAGATTATTTATGTAGAATTTTAGTTAATATTACTATTATTGCAAAGGTTAAAAATGGTACTGAAAATGACATATAGAGATTGCTTTCTCCTATTATTCCCATTATTGGTGATATTATTAAAGCTCCCAATCCCGTTGCTGCGAAGGTTAGGCCATTGAATAGTCCAAGTTCTCTACCATTTAATATATTTGAAGAATAGTTTTGAGCTGAAGGAAATATTGGACCAAATGATAGACCTATTAGTATAAAAAATATAGGATTTTTGGTTGTTAATAGTAGTATTAAGTTTATTATGAAGAGAATAGAAAAATATTGTATAGTTTTTAAAGAAGTTATCTTTTTATTCAAATAATTTGTTACAAATCTTGCGAAAGTAAATAATATCCAGAATATACTCAAGTATATAGATGAATTTGATTTTGTTAAGCCTATTTCAGTGTTTAAAAAATTTCCAGACCAAGTTATTACACTTATTTCTGTTCCAGAATAAAGTAAGAATAATAATAAAGGTAATATGACTGTTTTTTTGCTTATTATTGTTGAAGCTTCTATTATATTTATTGGCTCATATTTTATATTTTTTATTATTTTTCTTGTGTTTAATGAGAACATCATAATTATTAATATTACTATGTATGATATATATATAGTTCTAAAATTTATATTATTTTTTATAAATATTCCAGCAAGAAATGGAGCAACTATTCCTCCAACTCCAAAAAAACCATTCAATGTACCAAAATTTTTGTATTTTTCTGAAAGATGAGCTGTTATACTGCTCAAGCTCATGAATCCACTACCTGTAGAAGCTCCTATAAAGAAAACTGCTATTAATACCATTGTAAAATTTTTTGAAATTAAAAAAATAATGCTTCCGATTAAGGCTTCTATCAATGAAATATTTAAAAATGTTTTTAATCCCAATTGAGCTATTAATAGACTTCCACTCAAATTAGATATTAATACACCAACGGTAGTCATTACTGGTATCATGGATGATGTTGCAACTGTTATTGAAAAGATGTCTTGTATTGTTGTCATGAGTGGGGCAACTGTATTTGAAATTAAGGATAATATGAACATTGTTAATAATGTAAAGTTTCGAGAGGTTTTTTCATTCATTATTATCCCTTCTTTGTATTTCAGCAAGAATTACACAGTAAGTTTCAATAGCTTTATCATTTCCAGCATTTCCTATGGAGTTACCGCTTTTCCCCTTTATGTTTATCTGGTCTTTTTTTATTTTTAATATTTTTTCTATTTTTTTTGATATATCATTTCTTATTTCAGTTATTCTTATACTTTTACTTATTACAGTTATATCTATATTGTTTATTTTTAAAATATAATCATTATTCAATTTTTTAACAGTTTTTTCCAGCAAGATAAGACTACTTATATCTTTATTTTCTTTATTTTCTGGAAAGAGTTCTCCTATTGAACCGTAATTAGAAATACTTATTAATGAGTCTATCAAAGCATGTAATAATACATCAGCATCCGAATGACCTGAAAGACCAAGATCATTCGGATGTTTAATATCTAAACCACCCAATATTAATTTTCTTCCTTTTACCAATGCATGAACATCATATCCAAAACCTACTTTTAACATCATGCCCACCTTGTAGGCATAACTATATACATATAGCTATTATCTTGAATTGGTTTTAATATAGTGGGATTTATATCTCCAGATATATTGAATTCTATTTCTGTTGTTTCAATTTTTTCAATTGCTTCTCTTAAAAATCTTGGTGAATAAGCTATTAACATGTCTTCTCCATCTTTTTCTATAGGAAGAGTTTCTGTTGCTTCTCCTACATCTGGAGAGTTTGCAGTAAAGGTTATAGAATCTTCTTCTATTTGCATTTTTATTTGTTCTGTTTTTCCAGCAGCAATTGATACTCTTTTTAAAGAACTCATGAACTGTGAATTTGATATAGTCATCTTTGTTTTGAAAGCTTGTGGGATTATATCGGTGTAATTAGGATATTTTGCATCTACAACATTTAAAACGAGTTCTATATTTTCATCATCAAAATGAAATAAAGCTCTTGAACCATCAAAATTTAATTTAATTTTTTCTGTTTTGGAATTAGAGAGTACGATTTTCAATTCTTCCATACTTTTTAATGAAAGAAGAAAAGATGAAGGAATTGTATCTTCTTGAATTTTGTTTTCAGATAATGCGAGTCTATAACTATCTGATGCAACTAAGGTTAAGTATCCTCCTTCTCTGAAATCCCAATAAACACCATTTAAATTTTTTGATAATGGGTCTGAGTCTTTTAAAGCACAAAATATTACTTTTTCTATCATTTTTAATATAGTATCTTTTTCAAGTTCTAATGTACTTCCCATTACATCTGGTATAACTTTTGGAAATTCTTCTGCACCCATAGTGGGAATTTTGAAACTGGAGTTTCCAGATTCAACTTCAAGTATTTCATTATAAGTTATTTTTATGAGTCCATCTGGTAATGTTTTTACTATTTCAGAAAAAACTTTTTGATCTACAACACATGAAAATTCTTCATCATTATTTTTTGAATCAAGAGATATATGAAATCCAGTTTGTAAGTCTGTTGCATATATATGTAACTTATCTTTGGTTGCATGCATTTTTATTCCTGCTAAGACGGGGTTTGTTGTTTTTCTGGCAACGGCATTACTTGCCATTTCTAAGGCGTTATTTAAACCCTTTTTTTCTATTTCGAAAGTCATTTTTCATCCTCCTCATTATATTTGTTTTTTTCATATTTCTATTTTACAACAAAAACGCCTAAAAAACAACAAAAAGCAATTTCTAAACATTGATTTATGGTATAATATATATGATATTTGAATGTGAGGTTATTATATGAAAAAATATATTTTTATTTTTGTTTTTATTATTCAATTAGCTCTTTCATTTGCTGTTGATGTTGTTTTAAGTTCATACGATACTTCAGATATAAAGGTACTTATAAAAAGTCCTTATAATAATTTTATATCTTTCATTTATGAAGATTATATAAAGGTCTATGATTCCAAGGATTTTAGTATTATGAATTATTTTGAAACATCTTCAAAACCTTTTAATGGTGTTTGGTCGGAAGATGAAAAATATTTTTTTAGTGGTAATTATAATGGTACTATAGATGTTTTTAATAGAGAATCATCCATTTTGAATTTTCAAATAAATGAAGCTTCTGATAATATAATATCTATTAAAAGTTATGGAAATTTTATAGCTTTTTCTTCTATGGATAGAGGTTTTTATGTTTATAATTATCAAAAAAGAAGACTTGTTTATAAAAAAATTATGGAAAATTCTATTCATTCGATTTCTTTTTTAAATTCAGATGAGATATCTATTGGTGATTCTGAAGGAAATATATTTTTTATAAATATAAATGATGGTCATAATCAAAATAAAAAAGTTTCTAATAGCCTTATAAGAGATATTTTTAAGGTTAATGATGAAATAATAGTTTTTTCTGTAGATGGTAGAATAAGTATATTTGATATGAATTTTATTCATAGAAATACTATATATCTTCAAAATTCTATTTCAAAAGTTATATTTTCCCCAAATAATAATTATTTTTCAGTTTTATTTTCAAATAATGATTTGAAAGTTTATAGTTTTGATACCATGTTTTCAACTTTGAATTTGAAAAATCTTGATTATAAAATAAAAGCGATAGAGTGGTCTTATGATTGGAAATTTATATATATTTCAGATGGAGAAAATATATACATCGTTGATATAACAACTGGAATATTAAAAAAAGTATTTGAAAATTTTGCCAGTGAACCATCAGGAGTTTTGTGGATAGATGATAAGATAGTTTATATGGATCAGAGATCAAATCTTGCAATAATAAATTCTTCCACTGCAAGAATAGAGAAGTTTTTTAAAACACCTATATTGTTTACATCATTTGATATAACTTATGATTTTAAACTCATTGGTGTTGATAGAGAAGGATTTCTATATGTTTATGATCTTGATAATGGTAGTATAATTAATAAATTGAAAGTTTCTGATTCTAATTTAAATGTTGTAAAAGTATCTAAAGATAATAGCTATATAGCTGTTGGAGGTTGGGATTCGAATTTATACATATATTCCTATCCAGACATGAAATTATTCAAAAAAATTGATAAGCTTCATTCAAATTGGATTAAAGATATAGATTTTAACAAGGATAGTAATATTATGGCTGTTAGTGGATTGGATAAGAAAGTTAGTTTAATACAATATCCTTTTGATAAAAACAATGTCAGATATTTGAACGATTTTAAATATAATATATGGTCTGTCGAATGGTCTAATTCAAGTAATTTACTTGCTCTTGGGGGATTTGATGGGATAATGGAAATTTGGGATCCTTATTTTTCAAATATAATCAGTAGAACTGGAATTTCAACTGGAGCTATAAATATACTTGATTGGTCTAAAGATGGAGCTTTGATATCTTCAGGTTCTGAAGACGGTAGTATTTATTTGTGGAATTCTAAAGATTCTTCTTTGAACAGTATATTAACTGCTAATAATGAAAGTATTTTTGATGTTTCTTTCGACTCAGGAGGAAGGTATTTAGTTTCTATAAGTAATGAAAATATTATTAGGATTTGGGATGTTCAAGAGAAAAAAAATGTTGCAAATATAATGATATTTTCAGATGGTAAATATGTTTCTTTTAAAGATAATGGCGATTATATTACCAATATATCTGAAGAGTTTGAAAAAAAATACTTCTTGAAATATAATCCTATAAGTTTATTCGAAAGTCTTAACTTTAAAAAGATAGATTCTTTGTCTTTAAAAGAAAAAGAACCTCCAGTTATAAATGTTGTAGATGAATTATCTTATACTGTTAATAATTCTTATATAATGATAAATGTTATAGATAATGGAATTGTAAAAAATATAAGAATTCTTGATGAAAATATTCCTGTTAATAATAAAGTTTTTAATATAAATTATAAAATAAATTTGGAAAGATTATATGGTAAAAATCTTCTTATAGAAGCGTACGATGACTCTGGTAATTATTCTGCCAAAAATGTTTCTCTGAATTTTAAAGATATTAAACTACAAGTTATTTCAAATCAAGCTGTTATAAGGAATGAAGAAGGAAAAATAATATCTGTTTTATCC
>NZ_JASUSU010000046.1:0-23696 GCF_030445905.1 Oceanotoga sp.
ACTCCTTTAGCAGGTGTTTGGACAATAGGTGTTATTGCTAAAGCACTAAAGTTTAATCGAGCAAAACTTTGGATATATAGTGCAACTAGTGTTGGGATTTTTGGATTAATTATTGCGATATTATTTATAAATGGAATTACCCTGAATAATTCATAGTACCTTGTCAGAACAGGCATTTATCCCGCTTTGATAAGGTTTATCACTCTATTCCTTCTTCACCCGTTGGGTGAAGAAAAAAATATACAAAAAGAGCACACTCTATGTTATTGTAAAGTCGATCAAAACAACAAAAACAAGAGGTGTGCTCAATGTCAACTTTACAAGAAAAGCAACTACAATTCAATCCCCATTTGGTTATGTCAAACGATGGCGGTCAATTATCCAATGATTCCGGTCTCCTTTTACTCTTTGAATTTTTTCATAAGATCAAGTTCAAAGAGCTGGTTAACGAGTTATTGCATATTGACGATTCAAGAAACTATTGTACACATGACTATATTGATTTATTTATGCAGGTTCTTGTGCAGTTAATAGCCGGTTACTCAACGGATTCTTCAGCCAATTGGCTACGTCACGATCCAGTTTTTCAGCAGGGGCTAAATAAAACGACCTTAGGTTCACAGTCGATGGTTTCTCGTTTTATTCATCAACTGTCGGAGGAGAATATCGTTCAACTTCAATCAATTGCCAAGGCATTGACCACTATCTATATCGGCCAAAAAAATACACAGCATATGATCATTGACGTGGATTCTACTCACTCAGACACCTTCGGAAAACAAGAACAGACTGATTTCAATACTCACTACGGAACAACGGGTTATCATCCCTTAGTGGCTTTTGATGGACTGACTGGTCTGTTTCTGGGTGCCGAACTTCGTCCGGGCAATGTGTACACGTCTAACAATGCAGAAGTCTTTTTAGCAGACATCATCTCTCAACACAAACAGCACTCATGCGATATGTTTTTAACTGTCCGAGGGGACAGTGGCTTTGCCAAACCTGAGATCTATGAGTTATGCGAGCAAGAAAAAGTGAAGTATATTATTCGTTTAAAAGTCAATGCACGACTGAAGAACATGGCTCAACAAAAGGTCCTTTACGGACCAGATACAGACTTTACACATAAAGAATCACAGTATTTCAAGATTGATTATCAAGCTAAATCTTGGGAAACGGTTCGTAAAGTAGCTGTAAAGGCCACTCGAGAAGCTGGCGAACTCTTATTTACGACGTTTGAGTTTATCGTATCAAATTTCGTTGATATACCTGCCCAAACAGTGTACAAGCTCTACCAAAAGAGAGGGACAATGGAAAATTATATCAAAGAAATCAAACATGGTTTTTCCTTCGACAAGACCGATAGTTCAACGTTTCTTGCGAATCAGGCTCGCATGATGATGAGTTGTATTGCCTATACAGTCATTCATTTGATGAAAGAGCTAACATTCCCAGATAAAGAGAAAAAATCAACGGTGGCGACTATTCGGTTTAAAGTTTTCCACATTGCTGGAAGGCTGACACGACATGCGCGTAAAATAAAAGTCCGCTTGTCCACAGGTTACGTTTTCTCTTCACTGTTCTGGACAATATTGGAGAATATTCAACAGCTGGTTCTGTTGCATTAGCTACTCCAGAAGATCATATTAATTTTTTGACGATTGTAAGACCAAGGGGTCTTTATACTCTTTTTTCCATCTTTTTGTTTTCGATCTAATCGAGAAGGATATAAAGTGGCATGATAGACAGTTAATACTTAAAAATGTCTAAAAAAGCAGTGAGTTTAATAGAAATAGTTATCCACATTTAGAGGTATGAATAATTCAGGATTACTCCAAAGAAATGCAATTTGACATATGAATAATTACACTATATATTGTAATTGTGAAATGGAGGAGGAAATAATGGAAGAAAATTGTTATACACCTAAACCTCAGCTAACGGATCGTCCTTTGTTGGATATAGATTATGCGGAGGGATTGAGCGAAACGTTTAAAATCCTTTCAAACGGCACGAGGCTTCGGATATTACACGCAGTGAATCGAACACCAAACATATCCGTTACTGAGTTGGCTGAACAACTCGAAATGAAACCTCAAGCCATCTCTAACCAACTTCAACGATTAGATGATAAGGGCATTGTTCGTTCGTCTCGTGAGGGAAATTTTATTCGGTATCGAGTTGTTGATCTTTGTGTAACCAGCCTTTTACACGAAGGATGGTGCCTAACAGAAGATTTACCAAAATAGGAGGAGATTCAAAGTGGAAAAATGTGCACGCTCTAACTGTAATTGTCTTATTGGTGAGAACAAAGTAGAGGTTGATGGAAAAGTTTATTGTAATCAAGAATGTGCAGATCATTGTACTGATGAAGTTTGCGAGTGCAAAGATTGTAGCTGTGCAACTGCATAATTGAATAATAATGAAGGTTATCCTGTGCAACTATAGGATAACCTTTTTTGTACATAGGCTATCCAACGATAGGGTGCATTATTTAATGCAAACTCTACAAAAGGAATTTTCCAAACTATTTTCCTATCACCTATTGTATATGCTTTATGGGATGTTCTAAGAGCATTTGTGGTCACAAAAAATATTTAACAATTTTAATTTTGATATCAAATCTATACTTGAAAAACACGGAGTAGTAAAGGATGAACAATATGTCAGACTTATTATTACTACCAGATCTTAAAACAATAGAACCACCACAAGAAAATGAATCCGACATGATGTTTAAAGTGGAAGCAACTTTTCCACCAGTACGTTGCCCTCAATGTGGCTTTGACAGGCTATATAAACATACATCAAGAAAGCAACTAATCATGGATCTGCCTATTCGTTTAAAGCGAGTAGGATTACAATTAAACCGCAGACGTTATAAATGTCGTGAATGTGGCACAACTTTTTGGGAACGCCTTATATCCATTGACGAAAAGCGTAGTATGACTAAAAGGCTTATAAGGTCTATTGAAGAACAATCTCTGTCTAAGACCTTCGTAGACGTAGCTGAAAGTGTTGGTGTAGACGAGAAAACTGTTAGGAACATCTTTAAAGACTATGTGGCATTAAAAGAACGTGAATATCAGTTTGAAACTCCTAAATGGCTTGGTATTGACGAAATACACATTATCAAGAAACCTCGTCTTGTATTGACCAATGTAGAACGTAGAACTATATATGACATAAAACCCAATCGTAACAAAGATACGGTCATTCAACGCCTTTCTGAAATTAAAGACAATACATATATCGAATATGTCACAATGGATATG
This sequence comes from Oceanotoga sp., assembly GCF_030445905.1. NCBI lineage: Bacteria > Thermotogati > Thermotogota > Thermotogae > Petrotogales > Petrotogaceae > Oceanotoga > Oceanotoga sp. Next base: position 3,276 of record NZ_JASUSU010000046.1, read on the forward strand.
TGGAAGCCCTACAAAGACGCAGTTAATACAGTTATACCTCACGCTAAAGTAGTTGTAGATAAGTTTCATGTAGTCCGAATGGCTAATCAAGCCTTGGATAGTGTTAGGAAGTCTCTTAAAGCCAATATGACAGCCAAAGAAAGTCGTACCCTTATGCGTGAGAGGTATATCCTTCTTAAACGAAAGCATGACTTGAATGAACGAGATTCATTCCTTTTGGATACTTGGTTAAGTAATTTACCTGAACTAAAAGAAGCCTACGAACTTAAAGAAGAGTTCTACTTGATATGGGATACAGATGACCTTGAGCAAGCCAAAGATCGTTACAGGTATTGGAGACAATGCTGTTTATCCAGCAACTCTAAAAACGCCTATAAAGACCTATTAAGAGCCGTAGACAACTGGCAGGATGAAATCTTCAATTACTTTGATAAAAGGCTCACTAACGCTTATACAGAGTCTATAAATAGCATCATTAGGCAAGTAGAACGAATGGGTAGAGGGTACTCATTTGAAGCCTTACGAGCTAAAATAATTTTTAATGAAAAGCTCCATAAAAAGAGGAAGCCACGATTTAATTCAAGTGCATTCAGCAAAGCTATGTTATACGATAGTTTCAATTCGTATCAAATAACAGACCGAGACAAAACAGGCAACTATGGTGTAGATTTTTCCACACTTATTAAGAAATTGGAAAAGAGTAACTTATAGGCCCTTTTCCACCATAAAATCCGAATACCCCATAAAAATTAATCCAGAGTAGTAAATATCATCATAATTATAATTTAAAAATATTTTTTCTATATTTTTTTTCAAACTATAAAAATCATAATCTTTATCTTTAGTGTTTATTTCAAGTGTAAAAAGCACAGCTTTTCCATCTTTAGATATAAAATTTTCTTTTAATATATCATCCGATAATATTTCATCTTCTAAATCTAAAGTCTTATCAGAAAGATCATACATTTCTGTTAAACTTCCAACTTCTATTCCATTTTTTTCAGACTTTATTCTTATAACATTTGTGAGAGAATTTACACTTTTTACTTCTTTTAATTTTTGAAGTTCTTTTGTTATAAGTTCTATATCATATAATTTAGAATATATATTATCAAGTTTTACCCCAACTATTAAAAAATCTTTTTTACCAAATTTTTTTGTAACTTCATTATACTTGATAACTTCAGGGTCATTTTCGGATAAATAAGACAGCATATCTTCTTTTACTGTAATATTTGTTAATTGATATCCCAAGAAAATAGTTATCAAAACAATCAGTACTATACTTAATATGCTTAAAACTTTATTTTTCATGATATCCTCCCTATTGATATAAAATTAGTTAATATTTTTAATTATTAATAATTATAACTGTTTTTTACATCGATTGTCAAATTTTATTATTATATTTTTATTTGACAAAAAAAATTATAGATGTTATCATCAAGAAAAATAAATTTTTTAAGAAGGTATAAATATGAAGAATAAGAATAAAAATAACAAATTACTTTTAGAGATGTTATTAGATCTAGTAAATAGTTTTACATCAAATCTTGATTTTAAAAAAAGCAAAAAAGCTCTTTCTTTAAAACCCATTGAATTTAATATACTGAGTTTGATTTATTATAAAGGGCCACAAAAGATGAAAGATTTGGCTGATTATCATAATTTAACAAAAAGTGCAATTACAATAATAGTTGATAAACTTGAAAGTAATGATTATTTAAAGAGAATTAGATCTTCTAAAGATAGAAGAATTATTCATATTCATCTAACAAAAGCAGGTAAAATAATGGTTGAAGAATTTTTAGAAGATCTCAATATAAAATTGATGGATATGTTAGACCCTATATCCGATGAAGAATTAGAAGTTTTATTTGAAACAGTTAATAAGATACACTCAAAAAAACATAAAAAAATATAGAGGATATACCTCTATATTTTTTAATTTTTAAGCCTCATTTCAGCATATTTAGATTTGAATCCACTTCTTTCATAAAGCTTTCTTGCGGGATTATCATATTCTACATGTAAAGCTATATCTCCTTTACATTTTTTAGCAGTCTCTTTTATAAGATTTCCCCCGATTCCTTTTCCTCTGTATTCATCGTGAACAGCTATATAAACTAATATATTTTCTGGTATATAACCATTCATTCCAGTATTGTTTATTACAACACTACCTATTATTTCATCTTGATCATGGAGCACCAGAACAAATCCACCTTTTCCTTTTTCATCAGAAAGAGCATAATCAATTGCATCGATTATATCTTCTAAAGGATCACCAAATCTTCCAAGATATTCATGGAGAAATTCTGCTACCTCATTTTTCGTAAAATCTATATCATCTTCGAGAAAATCTTCTCTGCTTGTAACAAATTCAAGATTGATACTTTCCGTATTCATATTTTTTAATTTAAACAACAGTATAACACCTCCAAATTTTTTAAAGATAAAAAAAATAGTCTTCAATATTATGTTATCACATTTCTTAACTTTATTTAATACAAAAGCAATAATTTTATTTTAAATCTAAATAAATTCTTTTAAATCTTAATATTATATTTTGTTTTTCATAACATAAAAAGCATTCATATTTATATTTTATATGAATGCTTTTATTTTTATATGTGAATTTCAGGAATAGTTATTTTTTCATGTGGATTATCTTTGAATATTAAATATCTATCATGCATATCTTTTTCTCTATCTATTTTATCTATTACTTCTGGAGCATAAGTAACTTTATGTAAGAGATATTTTAAAGGTATTCCCATATCACTTAAAGTTTTTAAATCTCTTATCCAGTCTGGAATTTCAACTGGTGCATCAGAAGACAAAAATAATGGTATATTACTTTTATATATATCCAAAAATCTATAAGCTTTTTCTGTTCTCAATCCCAATCTTTTTTCTAATATTGGTTTATCAGAATTTATAAACTCAGGTTGCATATCAAGAATTATATTATATTTTTCAAGTTTTTTTATTTGTTCATCATGTAAAATAGCTGAATGTATTATTCTATGAAGACCTATTGGATTTATTTTTTCAAATATTTCTAATATTATGTCTACAGATGCATCTCCTATTGCATGCATTGCAAGATGAAGTTTTTTATCTTCACAAAATAACAATACTTTCATCAATTCTTCTTTATTCCAAACAAATTTCCCTTTAGTATTTCTATCCTTATAAACTTCTCTCATATATGCAGTCCATCCACCAAAAGATCCATCTAAATAAACTTTAACAGCTTTATATTTTTTGAAATATCCTCTTTCATAATATTTTAAAAGCTCATCATATGAATTAACAGCTATTTTCTCATATACTTTTAAATATTTATCATCATATGGTAAATCATCTACAGTTATTCCATGAATATCTTCTGAATGAACAAATCCATAACCCTTAGAAATCAAATAATTCTTTGCTGCTTCATATGCACCGTTTATATCTGTAAAATATCCTATTTTTTCATATATTTTTTCTAATGCTTTTTCATATATATATCCATTTGATCTATTAACATATTTTTCTGATTCTTCAAAATCTAAATTTTCTAAAAGATTTGTATTTGCAATAGCAACATGTCCACATCTTCTTATAAGTAAAATATTTTTCTCCGTTTTAAAATCATCTAAAATATCTTTATTTAGATCACAATCTTGTTCCGACCATCCACGTAATACTATATTTTTTTTATCTTTTAAAAGCTCTTCTTCGATTATTTTTTTTATGTTTTCATTATCTTTATGTTCAAGATCAGGATTATTAAGTTTTTCTCCAAAGCCCAGAAGATGAAGATGAGTATCTGTTGCTAAAGGAGTTACAAAATAATTAAAATTGTGTTTTGTATTAATTGTATAAAAATCTCCGTTTCTTCTAAGCTTTTTCATATACTTTCTAATGCCCCCTTAAAATATCATTATTATATTTACTATATCTATGATATCAAAAGTTTTTATTTTTTAAAAATCTATTCAAAAAAGAATATGTTTAAATATTTTATTTTTTTATCATCTCTTTATAAAATCTATACATCTAATTTATTTTATTTATACATTTTATGTGTTATGATATACATAAATTAGGCACACCTAATTTAAGGAGGTTTATTATGAAAAATTCAGTTATAGTATTTTGGTCAGCAACAGGAAATACAGAAGCTATTGCCAATGAACTTGAAGATGCTTTGATAAGTGAAGGATCTACAGTTAAAAAACTATTTGTAGATGATGCAACTTTAGAAGATTTAGAGAATGCAGATATAATAGCCCTCGGTTGTCCTGCAATGGGTGCTGAAATTTTAGAAGATGGTTCAATGGAACCATTTGTAGAATCGCTATCTAATTTTAATTTTTCAAATAAAAAAGTGGCTCTTTTTGGTTCATATGACTGGGGTGATGGTCAATGGATGAAAGATTGGGAAGAAAGAATGGAAAGTTATGGAGCTACTTTGGTTTCAGAAGGACTTATAGTTCATCTTCATCCAGAAGATGAGGACATTCAAAAATGTAAAGAAATGGCACATAAATTGGCAAATTAGACATCTGTACTTGCAACTCCAGGCTTTGTGTACCTCTATTTTTACCATTTGTTTAGCTTGAACTATTCCTTTAAGCGGGCTCAAAGAGCCCGTTTAAATAGTAAAAAATAAAAACGAACAATTATTCTTTTTTGAAAGGAGATATTATGCAAATACAAAAAGAAGATATAAGAGAAAATATAATAGAAACATCTAAACTTTTATTTTTTGAAAAAGGATATATTAAAACAAAAATATCTGATATATCAAAAAAATCCGGTATCCCAGTTGGAAATATATATAATTATTTTGATTCTAAAGATTCTATTTTTTATACATGTATTGAAAATACTTTAAAAATTATAGATAAATGGTTTTTGGAGCAAGAAAAGAAAAAAAATATGATTCTAGATTTTCATAGTGAGCTTATCCTGAAAGAACTCGATGATATGATAGATTTTATCATTAATAATAAAGTAGAAATAAATCTTATTTTTAATATTTCTTATGGAACTAATTTTGAATATATTCCAGAAAAAATATTGAAAAGATACTTTGAAGTTGGAAAAAATCAAATGTCATTGATGAATTATAAGAATAATAATTATAATATTTCCAATTTTATTTTAAAACAATTAATATCTCTTTATTTTAGAGTTCTTGTAGAAGTAACTTCTAACGATTATTCAAAAGAAGAAATTAAAAATATTTTAAAAGAACTTATAAATTTTTTATATTCAGGGTCATATGGTTTATTAAAAGATTTGAAAATTTACCATTAATGGGGGGAGATTTTTATGGAAATTTCCAAAGATAATATTTTGAAAGATGATATGGGTTTTTTATTCAAGAAACTCGCAATACCAGGAATTATAGGAATGTTTGCATTGGGTCTTTATAATTTTGTAGATGCAATATTCATAGGTCAATTTGTTAGTAAAGAAGGTCTTGGTGCAATCACACTCGCATATACAATCGTTCTTATAAATCAGTCTATAACAACATTATTTGGAAATGGTGCAATGTCTGTTTTGTCAAGAGCCATTGGGAAAAATGATTCTAATAAAATTGAAAAAATTGCTGGTAATGTATTAATCTTAACTTTCTTATTTTCTCTCATTTTAACGATAATTGTAAATGTTTATGCTGAAAATATTATTTCATTTTTAGGGGGAAAAAATGAAATTTTAAATCTTGCAGTAGACTATGTAAAAGTATTATCTTTAGGATTTGTTTTTGCTTCTTCGGGGCCAGCTTTAAATTTTTTGATTAGGGCTGAGGGGAGAATGAAAACAGCCATGAAGATGGTTTTTATTTCAATATTCATGAACATAATTCTTGATCCCATTTTTATAATAGGTTTTAAACTGGGTATTAAAGGTGCTGCATGGGCTACAGTCATATCTCAAATTACATATTTTATTATAAATATATTATATATTCAAAAAAGTTCAAGTTATGCAAAAATTAAATCATTTAATTTGAATTTCGATATAATATTGAATATATTAAACCCAGGAATTTCAGCAATGGCATTGAATATAGTTGCTATTATTCAGCAAATAATAATATTTAGACTTTTGGCAAAATATGGTGGAGATTTTCATATAATAATAATGGGAACATGTTTAAGAGTTTTTATGTTTTTTTATACTCCTCTATGGGGTATTGGCCAAGCATTGGCATCTGTTTCTGGAATAAATTATGGAGCCGGAAATGTACATAGAACATATTTTTCATTAAAATATTTTAATATCATAGGAACTATAATATCTTTTATGTGCTGGTTAATTTTCATGTTATTTCCAGAATTTATATTGAGCTTATTCATCAATAATACAGAATATATAGTTGATGGTGCTCCTTTATTTAGAATTCTTTTATCTGTATTTTTTATTTATTCAATAGAAGTTAACTATATAAGTTTTTTTCAGGCACTTGGAAAAGGTCTCCATGCATCTATATTAACTATTGGTAGACTCGTAATAATTTTTATTCCTTCTGTATACATTCTTAGTTATTTTATGCAATCAGATGGAATTTGGATTTCTCTTCCTTTAGCTGATATCTTAATAACGATCACTGGAGCTATTTTAATAAAAATATTAAAGACCAAACAAATGAAAAGGGTCACTTTATAGTGACCCTTTTTCATTATTTTTTAAAAAAAGTATAGTTGTATTTCTCTTTTGTATTATTTTTGGTTTTAATTCGGAGTAATTATTATTGGATCTTTCTAAATCATCGTTTAGTATAACTTCATCTATTATTTTTATCTCTTTTTTATTCTTCAATTTTTTTATCTCTTTTTTTAAAGTTTTATGAAAATTATCTTTTCTTCTCTGATCTTCTTCATAACTATTTTCAACTCTTTTTATTGTTCTTCCACTTACAGGTTCAACTTTATCTACTTTAAAATCCATAATAATCACCTCCTTTTATTATTTTTCTTTCATATATTTTATCGTCTGAATATAATTAAAATTAAACTTTTTATAATAAAATAAATTTATTTTGTTACTAATAAGAAATAAAAAAGAAAAAAAAGAATAGTATATTATAGTTGAACAGTTATTCAACTATAATATACAAGGGGGAATTTGATGAAGAAAATAAATCCTAAATATTTTCAATTGGCATCAGAAGTTTTATCGGCTATGGGGGATATGACAAGATTTAAAATACTTTATGAACTCACAAAAAAAGATTTTTTAACAAACTCAGAGATCTCTGAAAATTTAGATATGAGTAAAAGTGCGATATCACATCAAATGAGGATATTAAAAAATCTAAACCTCGTAGATTATAAAAAAGATGGTAGAAATATTCTTTATTTTCTCACAGATCCCCATATAAAAAAAATAATTCAAATTGCAATAGAACATGTAGATGATTTTATCTATTAAGGGAGGGTTTTTTATGAAAAGATTAATTTCTTTGTTGATAACAGTAATTATAGTTTTTGGTGTCATTTTTTCTTTGATTCTTTTTAACAATAAAAGTGTAAATTCAAATTCGAATTTGAATATAGTTTCAACTACTGGTATGATTAATGATATAGTGATTAATATAGCTGGCGATAAAGCTGAGACTATATCTCTTATGGGATCTGGTGTAGATCCACATCTTTATAAAGCTTCTGAAAGTGATGTCAGCAAGATGGAAAATGCAAATATAATATTCCACAATGGTTTACACCTTGAAGGAAAGATGGCTGAAGTTTTTGAAAATATGAAAAAACTTGGTAAAACAACGGTAGAAGTTTCAGAAGATATTCCAGAAAATATGCTTTTAGAACCTGATGACGGGTATGGAACTCATGATCCACATATATGGTTTAATGTGAATTTATGGATCATGGCTTCTGAAAAAGTATATGAGACTTTATCAGATTATGATAAGAAAAATTCTGAATATTATAAAAAGAATTATGAAAACTATATAAGATCTTTAAATGAATTAAACGATTATGTCATTAAAAAAGTTAAAGAAGTTCCTGAAGATAAAAGAGTGCTCATAACTGCTCATGATGCTTTTAATTATTTTGGAAATGCGTATGGATTTTCAGTTAAGGGAATTCAAGGTATTTCTACCTCGTCTGAAGCTGGAACAAAAGATATAATAGAACTTGCAGATTATATAGCAAAAAACAAAATTAAAGCTATTTTTATAGAATCTTCTATTCCAAAAAGAAATATTCAAGCTTTGCAAGAAGCCGTAAAATCAAGAGGTTTTAATGTTGAAATAGGTGGAGAGTTATTCTCAGATGCTATGGGTGATACTGGAAGTTTTGAAGGAACATATTATGGAATGGTTAAGCATAATGTAGATACTATAGTGAATGCTTTAAAATAATTATTTAAGGGGTGAGTTCATGTCACAATACGCTTTAGAAGTCAACGATTTAACTGTAGCATATAAAAATAAACCTGTTTTATGGGATATTGATTTAGAAGTTCCTGAAAATAATCTTATGGCAATAGTAGGTCCAAATGGAGCTGGTAAATCTACTTTCATAAAAGCAGTTTTGAATATAATAAAGCCAATTGCTGGTAGTGTTTTAATAAAAGGTAATTCTTATAAAGAAAATATTGAAAAAGTTGGTTATGTGCCTCAGAGAGGTTCTGTTGATTGGGATTTCCCAACTACCGTATTAGATGTTGTCAGTATGGGAGCTTATAGAAAACTTGGCTGGATAAAACTTCCAGGTAAAAAAGAAAAAGATGAAGCAATCTCTGTTTTAAAAAAAGTTGGAATGGAAAAATTTGCCAATAGACAAATAAGTCAATTATCCGGCGGACAACAACAAAGAGTATTTTTGGCAAGAGCTTTACTTCAAAATGCCGATATATACTTTATGGATGAACCATTTCAAGGTGTAGATGCAACAACTGAAAAAGCTATAATTAATATATTAAAGGAATTAAGAGAACAAGGCAAAACAGTTATAGTCGTGCATCATGATCTTCAAACAGTAAAAGAATATTTTGATTCTGTAACAATTTTAAATGTTAGAAAAATAGCTTCTGGACCGGTAGAGCAAGTTTTTACTGAAGAAAACTTACATAAAGCTTATGGCGGAAGTATATCTTTTTTAAGAGAAAGACTGGGAAAGTGATATTATGGATATATTAAAAATGTTTTTTAACGACTATACTATAAGAACTGTGAGTTTAGGTGCCGGCCTATTAAGTCTCATAAGTGGTGTTTTAGGATCTTTTGCTGTTTTGAGAAAACAATCTTTAATCGGTGATGCAATTTCTCATGCATCTTTACCAGGAATAGCCTTAGTTTTTTTAATCTTTAGAACTAAAGATAGTATTTTTTTGGCACTTGGAGCAATAGCAATATCTTGGATTGCAGCTCTATTGATAAATGCCATAGTTGATAATACAAAAATAAAATATGATAGTGCATTGGGAATAATATTGTCCGTTTTTTTTGGTTTTGGTATGGTTCTTTTAACCCTTGTTCAAAAATTACCCGATGCAAATCAAGCTGGATTAGATAAATATTTATTTGGACAAGCAGCATCTCTGTTGGCAAAAGATATAATCAATATGTCAATACTTGGAAGTATATCTCTTATAATTTTATTGATATTTTGGAAAGAATTTAAGCTTTTAAGTTTTGATTCAGAGTATGCAAAATCTTTAGGTTATAATATAAAATTTCTTGATACATTATTAACGACTTTGATAATAGTCGCAATAGTAGTTGGACTTCAAACTGTAGGAGTAGTTCTAATGAGTGCAATGCTTATAGCTCCAGCAGCAGCATCCAGACAGTGGACAGAAAAAATTTCCATTATGGTTATATTAGCTGGAATACTTGGTTTCATTTCAGGTGTTTCTGGTGCAATTTTAAGTTCAACTGTTTCAAAATTGCCTACAGGACCGACTATTATTTTAATAATGACATTTATAACTATATTTTCATTCTTATTTGGAAGTAAAAGAGGTTTAGTTTGGAAATGGTTGAGATTTAAAGTGAAAAAAACAAATTATAGAAAAGAATTTTTAATAGATTCTATGTATGAAATAATAAAAGATCATGATAATAAAAGTCATGAACATTCAATAGATATATTAAAACCAATACTGCAAAATAATAATGAGTTAAAGGTGTATCTAAAAGAATTACAAAACCAAAATATTATAAATATAAAAAACTATAATTGGTCTTTTACTCAAAAAGGTATACAAGCCATGAAAAGAAAAGAGGTGAAAGAATAATGGGAATACGACAAATAGAGATACAATTAATCGCATCAATCGTAGCAGTAGCAGCCTCTTTACCAGGAAATTTTTTAATACTTAGAAAAATGTCCATGATGAGTGATGCCATAAGTCATTCTATCCTTCCAGGTATAGTAATAGGATTTTTTATAGCTGGTAGTATAAGTTCACCTATATTAGCAATAGGAGCAGCTTTAACTGGCGTTTTAACTGTATGGCTTGTAGAAGTTTTGAATAAAAGTAAACTCATAAATGAAGATGCTTCTATTGGTATAGTATTTCCAGCACTTTTTTCAATAGGTGTAATATTAATAACAAAATTTGCAGGGAATGTTCATTTAGACACAGACGCAGTTTTATTGGGTGAACTTGCTTTCGCACCATTTGACAGAATTATAATAAATGGAATAGATATAGGTCCTAAAAGTCTTATAATGATGAGTGTAATACTTTTGGTAAATTTAATTTTTATTTTTATATTCTATAAAGAACTTAAAATATCAACATTTGATCCATCTTTGGCAGAATCTATGGGTTTTAAACCTGAAGTGATGCATTATGCACTGATGACAGTAGTTTCAATAACAGCAGTTGGATCTTTTGAAGCAGTTGGATCTATACTTTTAGTTGCTTTGATGATAGCAATACCTGCGACATCGTATTTATTAACTGATGAATTATCAAAAATGATATTACTTTCTTCATTGATAGGTATAATAACTGCCATCTCAGGCTATTGGAGTGCCCATTTATTGGATGTCTCTATATCTGGTTCTATGGCATCTATGGCTGGTATAATATTTTTTATAGTTTTATTTTTATCTCCAAAACACGGAATTTTGACAATGTTAAAAAGAAGGAAAAATCTAAAATTAGAATTCGCTAAGATGGCTTTGACAATACATTTACAAAATCATGAAGAAGAAGAAGAGAGTTCTATAAATCATTTATATGATCATTTTAGTTGGAATGAAAAGTTTGCAGATAAAGTCATTAAAAACTCAATTAAAGACTCTTTGATTAAAATAGAAAATAATATGATATTTCTAACAGAAAAAGGTATTACATTTGCAGATAAATCTCTAAAAGCACTTCGAATAGAAAATTTCAAATAAAATAAACAGGTATTATATCTTCGATATAATACCTGTTCTTATTCAAATTTAGAACTCAATTTATTTAAAGTATTCATAAGTATTTCATATTCTTCAAGCGAAAGGTTCATACTCTTTAATATACAATCTGGTATATCTTCAGCTTTTTTTTGAAGTTCTATTCCTTTTTGCGTAATTTTTATATTTACTTTTCTTTCATCATCTTCTTTTCTTATTCTATTCAAAAGACCCGCTTTTTCCATCTTTTTTAAGAGTGGTGTTAATGTTCCTGTTTTTAAATTCACTTTTTCACCAAGAGTTTTAAAATCCATTTCTTTATTTTCCCATAACACAAGCATAACGAGGTATTGTGTATAACTCAGATCCACTTTTTCTAATATTGGTTTATAAAGTTTTATTATTTTTTTTGATATATCATAAAACTTAAAGCATAATTGATTTTCAAGTTTTAACTTCTCTAACATTTTTTCACCTCGAAAGCTCTTCTGTATTGAATACTATTTTCAATTATATCATTGAAATATCAAGAATGTCAAAAAATAAAGTACCGAACGTATTAAATACATTCGATACTTTATTTTTATTTTATTAATAAATTTGAAATTTTTTCTGCAAATTCTGCAGGGTTTTCAAGTTCTATACCTTCAACAAGTAAAGCTTGATTATATAATATATATGCAATATCTGAAAGTTCTATAGAATCAGAATCTTCTTGATATATATCTTTTAATTTATTAAATACTTGATGTTCTGGATTCAATTCAAGAACTCTTTTTGCATTAAAAGGCATATTTCCATCCATTTGCTTTAATATTTTCTGCATATTTATAGATATATTATCATCTGAACTCACGATACAGGCTGGAGATTTTTTTAGTTTATCTGTAACTCTTACATCCTCAACTTTATCTTTTAAAAGTTCTTTTAATTTGCCAAGCAAATCTTTATTTTCTTCTTGTTTTAAATCTTTTTCTTCTTTATTTCCAAGTTCTAAATCAGATGAACTTATAGACTTAAACTCTATTTCTTTATAATTATTGAGCATCTGTATTAAGAATTCATCTACTTCATCTAATAGGTATATAACTTCAAATCCTTTTTCTTTAATCATTTCCATCTGTGGTAAAGATTCTATATATGAAATACTATCTCCAACAGCATATAAGATGTATTTTTGATCTTCTTTCATTCTTTCTTTATATTCGGATAATGTTATATATTTATTTTCATTTGAGCTCTTGAACAAGAGTAAATCTTCAACTTTGTCTTTTGAATCAATAGATTCATATAATCCAGCTTTTATACCTCTACCAAATTCTTCCCAGAACTCTATGTATTTTTCTCTTTCATCTTTTATGAGAGTTTTTAATTCAGATGTTATTTTCTTTTCTATATTCTTTTTTATGAGTTCTATATTTCTCGAATGTTGAAGTATTTCTCTTGAGATATTTAAAGAAAAATCTGGAGAATCTATGAGACCTTTTACAAAAGAAAAATATTTAGGAAGAAGTTCTTCATATTTTTCCATTATGAAAACATTTTTAGAATATAGGTTTAGCCCTCTTTTAAATTCTTTTGTATAATAGTTAAATGGTGCTTTAGAAGGTATAAATAATAATGCTGTAAACTGTATTGTAGATCCTTCAGCTTTAAAATGAATAGTTTTTAATGGATCATTCCAATCATAAAAATTTTCTTTATAGAATTGATTGTATTCTTCATCTTTTATTTGAGATTTATTCTTTCTCCATAATGATTCCATCGAGTTTAATGTTTTTATTTCTTTTTCTTGCTTTCCTTCTTCTTTATATTCTGTAACTTCCATTTTTATTGGATATTTTATATAGTTTGAATATTTTTTTATTAAATCTTTTATTATAAATTCATCAAGTATTTTAAAATCATTCAAATCTTTTCTTATATGTAAAGTAATCTTTGTTCCCCTTTTTTCTTTGTTTATATTTTCTATTTCATATTCCCCGTCACCTTTAGAAACCCATTTTATTGCTTTTTCTGAAGGTTGATCATATTTAAGACTTTCTACTATAACTTCATCTGCTACCATGAAGGCAGAGTAAAATCCAACACCGAATTGTCCTATTAAATCCATTTCATCTTTTTCGTTCTTTAAATCTTTGAGTTTTTCCATAAAAACTTTTGTACCAGATTTTGCAATAGTTCCAAGATTTTCTACAGCATCTTCATAATTTAAACCTATTCCATTATCTTCGATATATAAATTTTCTTCGTCATAAGATAAATTTATACATAGGTTTTTATCTTCACCAAGAATATCTGGGTTTTTTATAGATTCAAATCTCAATTTATCTATTGCATCAGATGCATTAGATATTAATTCTCTTAGAAAAATCTCTTTATGTGTATATATAGAGTTTATCATGAGATCTAAAAGTTGTTTAGTTTCTGTTTGAAATTGTTTTCTTTCAGCCATAAGAATCCTCCTTATCACTCTAATATTAAGTTTGCTAATTCCATATATTATTATAACATGAAATTTGAGATATTTGCGTTTTTTACTTATTTGTAATTGTAGCGATATTTACATTTAATAAATGATTGTTATAATTAATACAGATAATAATTGTCGGGTATAGCCCTGGCATAAATCAGCCCCTTCAAAATCCCATTTTGTTTACTGAGAAACTAAGGTAAGTTAGGTATAAGTATTTTATTTACTACTGCTGCAACGGTGATAAATTCGATTTTTAAGGTATCCTGTGATATTTACAGGATACTTTTTCTATCTAATAATAATTATTTTTATAAAATTGACATATACGAGGTGATTAAATGAATCCAAAACATAAAATAGCTAAATTGTTATCTAAAAATTTTAATGCTCTTTCAATTTTGACTATGTGGCATTACAACATAAGATAATTTTAATGAAGTGTATAGAGATTTTCTATACACTTTTTTATTTAAGTGAATTTGTGATTATATTAACTAATTTGTTTCGTTTTTTGATTTTATATTTAATTAAAATACTTTAAATCTAATTATTTATTCTTTTCTCTTTTTTTCTGATTTGACTTTACGATTTTTTTCACATATAATTTAATTGAAAACAAAAAGTTAATTTTTTCACCTACATCTCGGGAGGTGGTCTGATGAAAGCAGAAGAATTTAAGGTTTATTTGAGTGAATTTAATTGTATTGAAGAAGATTTTTGTATCACATTTGTACTTACAGACTGTAGAGATGGAGTAAATGATAATGAATGCTATATAACTCCTGATAAATACTTGATTGAAGATGATAAGATTATTTTATATGAAAAAAATCCTTATAATTGTTTTAAAAAAGTTCATTTTAATGAATTAATGGAAAACTTTTCAAAAAAAGATCTTTATATAATGGATAAAAAGAGAAGACTTTATTCTATAGATTTCAATATCACTCCAATATTTGATTTCAGTAACATAATTTTTGACGTCCCTTTATTCAATTATTGTGGTAACTCCTGCATAAAATATGAAGGTGCTTAATGCACCTTCATATTTTTTATTTTATTCCAAATTTTTTCTTTAGATTTTCAAGTTTTTCTTTATCATTATCTTCTTTGAATTCAAATTCTTCATCACTTAATATGCTTTTTATTGATTTATATTTTTTCTTAGGTAATTTATCATATATTTTTTCTATATTTATTATTGCAAATCTTTTATTTATAAGATCTTTAGATATTAAATGATACTTTAATTCATCTGATATTATAGCAAAATCATTTTCATTGAATAAATACATTTTTTCAGAACATATTTCTATTAGAGATTTATGATATTCTGGATTATGTTCATATGTAAATATGTTAAACATATTTATTATATTTTTTTCTATTATTTCTTCAGATGAGCTTACATTTTCTTCTATATCTTTTATTACTTTTTTTAATTTTTCTCCATCTTCTGTATTTTTTATCATTTCTGAAATCAATCTATCTTTTAACCATATTTTTTGTGTTTTTTGAGCTATCCACATTATTCTATTTTTTATTTTTATTTCGAGTTCATTTCTAACTCTATTGTATATTAGATTTTCTATTTTTTGTATTTCAGATAATTGCGTAGCTATCTCTAATGGTATTTCAGCTTCTGAAACATCTACATCAAATAATAAATCATATACAGCATCTATAAATTTTTCTATCGTTTTGATATCTACTTCTTTTTTTGATATATCGTATATTAAATTTTGTGAAATATCTTGTTTTATGATCATATCATTTATTTCTAAGAATTTTTCAGTTAATATTTCCCCATTTTTTTCATTGTATGTTCTTATATCTTTTAATTCATATAATGTATTACATGCAATTTTTATTATTTCTTCATTTTCTGTTTTATTCAATATTTCGAATATAAATTCTGATTTTTCAGATAAGCTTGTCTGTTTTATATATTCTTCTAATGTTGTTATATATATTTTTAAGGTTAATATTCTTTTTTGATCTATATTTTTTATTTCTTGTATGAGATATGTATATATTTCATTTAATTTTATATCAAATAATTTTATATTTTCTGAATACTGACTTTTTTCTACTATTTTTTGTACTTTTTCAAGCCAATATTGAAGATTTTCATCTGTATAATCATTTAAAAACTGATTTATTTTTTCTATGTATATTTCTTGTGTTTTTTCTTCCATTGCATTGCTTTCAAAAACATAATCTAACAATATTATTCTCTTTTTGTTTTCATTTTCTTGATAATCTTTTTCTAATCTTGATATGGTATCTAATATGAAATCTTCATTTATTAAGTATTTTATTACATGTTTATTGTTTATAACTTCTTCAAATTCTTCTATTGCTGATAAATTATTTTTTATTTTTTTAGAGAATGAATCTTTTATTTTTTCTAATGAATTTTCATCATCTTTATAGTATTTTATATATGTCTCAAGTAATGTATCTTTTTTTTCAGGATCAAAATTTTGATTTATGTGTTCTGCAATATAATCTCTTAAATAATATTGTTCTTGTAGAGTTAGAAGATATGAATAGTTCATCATAGGTTCTGTATCAAATTTGTCTATTAGATTATTATCGAGTATTTTTTTGTCTATGAATACTTCCATCATTTTATGTATTCTTATAAATATTTCTTGATATTCTTTTTCATATATAAAGTTGAAGAGTATATTTAAAATAACGAATCCTTTGGTTTTTAAATAGTCTTTTTTATTTATGTCTTTATCGAGTTCTTCATATATTATTTCCATCAATCTGGTAGGTTTTATTTTTCCATTTTTCATTTGATTTTTTAGTTCATCCCAATTTCCACTTTCGAGAGATTCGATCACATTTTCTGGAATATCTGCATCATGATCTTGTATTATTAAATATTGTAATACATTTTCAGATTGAACTGTTCTTGTTCTGCTGAAAAATAGATATTGTTGTGAATTTAAAATTATTTTTTTGGATTCATATATTAACTCCCCATCTTTGAAATATTTTTTAAATCCATTATTTTTTATTGATTCATCTATATATTTTAATAATTCAGGTTCTTGAGTTATTTTTTCAAATAATTCTGGCCATTCTTCTTTTATTATCTGTATTTTGGCTACAAATTCCATATTAGAACTGACATTTTTTATCATATCTTTTTGTTCTAATTTTTCAATTAGTATTTTTTCAGAACTTAAATTATTTAAAAAGTGTATTATTCTTCTCGGATTTTTTGAGAATTCTTGAGATACCATATCGGCTATTATTGTTGAAAATTCAAGTCCTTCTTTTTGTATTAGTTCATTCGTATATGTAAATAAATCTTTATTTGAGTATGATTTTATTCTTATTATAGTATTGAATATACCTCTTATTATTTCTTCAATATCTTCATAATTTCCAGTCAAAGTTTTTATAATTATGCTTTCATCTATAGGAATTATTGTGTTTAAATATTTATGGTTTAAAGGGCTTCTTAAAGCTGATATTATTTCTATTACCCTTTCTTTTGGACATTTATCTATGTTTTCTATTATCATTATAACTTTTTTGGGATTGTAATCTCTCAGCATTACATCACTTTTAAACCATTTTTGTACAGTATTATTTTTTGTGGTTTTTGATATAGCTTCATCCATTATTTCATATAATTCTTCTGTATTAAAGTCTTTTGCTTTTGTTATCTTTACTTTATATTGCACAAGACTGTCTTTTATCATATATGCAAAATATGATAACAAAGGACCAAGTATAATTGAGAGTATTTTTAAATATATATTTACATCTGGTATTAAAGCCATTATTATGAATATTAAAGGTAGAAAAACCATCAAATCTATTATTTTTTTGTTTTTTACTCCAACTTTATGTTCTATTTTTTCATCATCATCTTTGAAATAATTTTCAAGTTGTTCTTCACTTTCAAGATCGAATTGATTTTTTATTTCTTTTATAAAACTTTTTTTAAAGTCTTCTCCAGTATATCTCAGAGCATCATATTTAAATACTTTTAAATCTTTTTTTAATTTATTATCTTCTTTTATTCTTTCTTCTAATGTTTTTAATATGGACGATTTTCCAGATCCACTTTTTCCAAAGAGTCCTATTGTAAAGTTTGAATCATCATTTTTTGAACTTATTATATCAACAAGTGTATCTGTGTATACTGACGTTTTTAATATATCAGTATCTTCATTTAATGTTATACTTCTATCTACTATAAATTTCACAGCAAACCACCTCTCAAATAATTATATATTCATTTAATTGTTCTATTTATAATCAATTAATCCTCAATCATTTTAAATATCCATTTTGTATATGATGTATAAAATTCATCTTTATTCAAAAGTTTTTTATCTAAAAAATCAGAGTTGAGAGCATCAGGATAGTACTGTGTTTCAAGGCAAAAGGCCATATGTATATTATCTTTTATTTGATTACCAGAATAGAATACAACACATGGTTGATCCGTTATTATTTGTAATTCTCTTCCACTTTTTTCATCTTTTACTTTTGCACAGTATTCTATATTTTTTAGAATATATGGATGGTCATATCCATTACATCTTATCAACTGTTCATTTTTTGAATTTATATTTTTTCCTATTTTTTTATATTGTTTAAAATCAAATTCTGTATTATTTGTATTAACTACTTCCTTTGGTAAAGTGTTTTCATCTAAATATATAACTTTTTCTGAGTTTATTTTTATATAATGATTCAATATATTTTCTTTTAAATTTCCCGAAAGATTAAAATATGTATGATTTGTTAGATTGACATATGTTTTTTTATCACTTTTAACTTTATACATGAGTTCTATTTCATTTTCATCATTTAAAGAATATATTATTTCTATATCAAGGTTTCCAGGAAACCCACATTCGCCATCTTTAGATTTAGTTTTTAATATTATTCCAGCTTTGTCTTTCTTCATAAAAGTCTCAAATTCATAAAACTTTTTATCCAAACCTTCAGTTCCACCATGAAGTGTATTTTCTCCTTCATTTTTTTCTAGATTATACTCTATTTCATCTATTTTTATTTTTGCATTAGATATTCTTCCTGCAACTCTTCCTATTATTGATCCAAAATATTGTGATTTTTTTTCGTATTCTTCTATATTGTTCAATCCCATCACTACATTTTCAAATTTTTTATTTTTGTCTGGAACAATTATTTTATTTATAATTGCTCCATAATTTATAACATTGAGTTGCATATCATTTTTATTTTTTAAACATATTTCATTTATTCGATTTCCATGAGAATCAAATCCAAATTCGTTTATAACAATATTCAAATTTATCCCCCCAGTTTAGCTAATATACTAATTATCTTTTAATAGCTCTTTCCATTTTTCTGTTTCATCTACATGTACAAAATCTATACCAACTTTTGTACAAGCTCTATCATTATCACTATCACCTATCATAACGCATTCATCAGCTTGAGCATTTAAAACTCTTAATATATTTTTAAAGTAATGTGGATTAGGTTTTGTTGAGGTGGAATTTTCCATTGTGGATATATATATGTAATCTTCTTTTTTCATATTTATAAAATTAATTCTTTTATGCACACATATTTCTGGTATTAGAGGATTTGAAGCAAATATGAGTTTATTGTTTTTATTTTTTTTCAACAATTCTATCAATTCTTCATTTGGATTTATTATAGTTTTTATTTCATCATAACCTTCATTATAGTATATATTGAATTGTTTTTCCCAATATTCTCTTGATTTATCTGAATCTTCTCCGAGTTTATTGAGATATTTGTCATAATTAGATATGGTTATATCATCATTTTTAATAACATATTCCAAAGTGTGCAGCATTAATTTTATATTTTTATTAAAATCAATATTATGGTATTCAAAAAATTTCTTAAAAAAATACATAGTATATTGATTTTCCTCAGTTTTTGTCAAAGTTCCATCATAATCTAAAAATATATACATATAAAACCTCCTCAATTTTATTGTATTATACTAAAATCTTAACATACTTTCTTTAAGATTTTATCTGTTTTTTATTATTTAATATATTAAATTTAATATAAGAACATAAAATTCAATATTTTTTTAATTTTTTAATTATATTTTATTGTTATAATTAATTACATAAAAAGTGAAAAAAAGGGGCCAACCATCTTCAACAGATGGTGGCCTTTTATTATATCTTTAGGAGGTATTAATATGAATAGTCCTGACAGAGTAGTAGACTTAAAAATTTCCATTGATGAAAAGATTTATTTTTTAAGAGAATTAAAAAGAATTCATGATATTAGAGAAAAGGATTCAAGGGCTTTAGATGTGATAATTGCTGAGGATTTGGAATCTGATTATCCAGAGGATTGGTATTCAACTATGCATATTTGTAAAACACCCATCAAAAGCGAAAAAATTAATGATATTAAAATAAGTGTTCATAATATGTATTTAAATAGCGGTAAAAAATCCGATATTTTATGGTGTATATTTGATGATTCAAATGATTTATTGAATTATATTGGCATATTAGAAAACAAATGAGGATGCTATAGCATCCT
>NZ_JASUSU010000047.1:0-22859 GCF_030445905.1 Oceanotoga sp.
ATTTCTTAACAATTTAATTATAACCTATGGAGGTAAATATCCCTTTTAACATCGTTTAAAATTACTTTAAATAAACGTTTTTAGAATTTAGAAAGATACAAATTAATAAAGAATAGGAGGTTAATTTAATGTTTACAAAAGAATTAGAAGAAGGTTATGTTCCTCTTCAATGCATGATTGTATCATATTCAAATCGTTTCAATGTTGAAGGTGTTTCAACAGCACAATACTATATACTTGATACATTAAACAAATATGGAACGAAAACAACTAAAGAACTCGCTCAAATAAGAGGCATTTCACAATCAGGTATTTCAAAATTAACAAAACGTTTGCTGGAAAAAGGATATATTATTCAAAAAAGGCAAATAAATGATCGTCGTTCTTATAATATAATAATTACTAAAGAAGGAAAATCTTTTTTAAATCGTGTTGACAATTTTGGACATGAAATTATGAATTTAATTGAAAAAGCGTTAACTAAAGAAGAAGTACATACTTTTTCAATCATGTGTAAAAAAATTACAGATTTGTACTCAGAAAAATAATATTTATTATGTCTTTTTATGAGGATGCTTTTCAAAAGCAACTGTCTTTTCTTTAAGACTTATTTTTTCAATATTTTAAAAATACTATAACAATTTTTTTATAATTCTTGTTTTGATTTTTTATAAAGTACTTTGTTCAATAGAAATGTAAGCCCATCATATTTTTTACCACGCACATTTCTTGAGTTTTCTTTTCTTGAACATTCTTCAAAACCAAGTTTTTTGGCAAGATTTATCATTCTGATATTTCCAGACCATGTCTGAGTATATATTTCTGATTCACCATGTTCCATAAGATAATCTATAAAAAGACAAAGAGAATGAAATGCATAACCTTTTCCTCTGTATGATATATCAGGTATATCTATACCTATAGCACATTTAGTACCTTCAGATGAGTATAAAAATTCATTATCAATTCTATAAGAATTACACCATCCTATATATTTATTATTTTTATTACAGATCTGAAAAGATAAACGTTTTTTTGTATCTGACATAATTTTATATTTTTCCACCAATGCATACATTTTTTCTATATATTTATCGAGTTTCTTTTGCTTTTGTTCTTGTGTAATATTATCAAATTCCCAAGGAGCATCCCAAAGCTTCCATTCTGTATGTTTGGTTTCCCATGAAATACGTTTTTCTATATCGCTTTCTATAAAATCACGTAATATTACTTTACTATTACTAATTGATATCATATTATTTCACCTCTTATGTTTATTATAAATACAATATTCTAATATTATATTCCATCTGTTTTTAAAGCTGCATAAATATATGTATCCCAATAAATAGGATTCCCATATTCATCATTATGAAATGAAACATTTTTACGTAATCTTGCTTCACGTTGCAAACCAATTTTTTCCATTAATCTCCAAGATGCCTCATTTTCAGGTGATGCTTCTGCATAAATTCTACGTGTTCCATTTGCAAATTCATATTTTATTGCTGCCAAAGCTGCTTCACTACCATATCCAGTTTGATGATAATTTTCATTAAGAACATAACCGAGTTCTTTTGCTTCAAAATCTCTTTTTCCAAGATATATGTTTCCAATCACTTTTCCTGTTGATTTTAATTCAATAGCAAAAAATTCATCGCTTTGTGAACGAAACTCAATTTCTTTTTCTGCTTTTTCCATAGTGAAATCAGGATAATTTTCAAATTTTTTATCTACACGTTGAATCATGTATTCACATAAATCATTTTTATCTGTCAATTTAAATTTACGAATAATAAGTCTTTCTGTTTCAATTGTCATATTATTTTTATTCTCCTATTTAAAGTTTTTTATTTTTGATAATAATCTTATTATATATTTTATCAGAATAAAATTTTTTAAATCAATTTTTAAATACAATATATCTCTTTTACTTAAATTAAATATACACTATTACATTACATAAAAGTTAATATACCATATTAACTTTAAAATGTTAATTCTCTAAATTTGTAAAAACTTTATTGAAAAAAATATAAAGGTAGATCAAAAAAGATTATTCTTACAGAAAAAGGTAAAGAGCATATAAATAATACTGTAGTTAAGCTATACGAAGTAGAATTAAAATCTTTTGAATCATGGTCTTCAAAAGAAATTGATACATACATATTTTTGATGGAAAAATATGTAAAATGTTTTCGTGAACAAATTAATTTTTTATAAGGAGTGTTATATATGAATTTTAAATTATTAACTGTAGAATAAAAAGATTTGATAGAATACAAAAAAGACATGCAAGAAGCTTTTCAAAAAGCTGCAGAGTCTGAGTTTTATGATTTATATGCAGAAATACTTCCTGAAGAAGATATAAATCATTCATTAAAAACTAAAGGATCAATTGCATATAAAGCAATTTTAGATGATAAAATGGTTGGTGGTGCAATTATTATAATTGATGAAAAGACACAACATAATCATCTTGATTTTCTCTATGTGAAATATGGAACGCAGAACTATGGCGTGGGACAGGCTATTTGGAAAGAAATTTAAAAAATTCACTCTAAAACAAAAATTTGGGAGACTGTTACTCCATATTTTGAAAAAAGAAATATTCATTTCTATGTAAATCGTTGTGGTTTTCATATTGTAGAATTCTTTAATCCACAACACAAAGATTCTAATATACCCGAAGATATGATAGGTGGAGATTATTTTTTTCGTTTTGAAAAGAAAATGAAATAAATTTTTTAAAAAGAACAAAAATATTAAAAGGAGTTAAAAAAATGCTTGTTAATCTTACGGAAAGAATTTATTATATGCCAAATGATGATAGAACAGATAGACCTTTATTAGGATTAATCTATGGCGATAAATATAGCTTAGTTGTAGATGCTGGTAACTCTCCAAAGCATGCTAATGAATTTTTAAATGAAATTAGTAAATTAGATATTCCTCCATTAAAATATTTAGTATTAACTCATTGGCATTGGGATCATATATTTGGAATTGAAACTATGAATTTAATGACAATTTGTAATGATATTACTAAAGAAAATTTAAACAAAATGCAAAAACTAACATGGGATGATTTCAATTTAGACAAACGAGTAAATGATGGTGAAGAAATAGAGTTTTGCAGTGAAATGATAAAACTTGAAATGCCAAATCGAGATGATTTTAGAACTTCAAATGCAGATATTTCATTTAAAAAGAGTCTAGAAATTGATTTAGGTGGAATCAATTGTGTAATTGATCATGTTGGAGGTTGTCACTCTGAAGATTCTACCATTATTTATGTTCCAAATGAAAAAACAATATTTTTAGGTGATTGTACTTGTGAAGACATATATAATGGTGAATGGAGTTATAGCAGGGATAAGTTATTTCCAATGATAAATAAAATAAAAGAATATGATGCATTATATTATCTTACATCTCATTATCGTCCAGAAAGTAAAGAAGAATTTTTAAATTATCTTGATGATCTCATAAGAATAGGTAATTTTGTAGGAGATGAATATATAAAAAATGAAGTAGTTGAGAAATATACTCAATTTTATAATAAATCACCTAATGAAGAAGAACTTTATAACATTTGTAGTTTTATTAATGGTAATATTAAAAAAAGATCTTAATCTTTAAATATAAAATAATATTAAAAAAATTATACTAAATCTATATTTTTATAAAATTTGGTGTTAAAATATGCTGCAAAAGTTGCAAGTAAAACAAATATTCCAAGTTTAGTAATAAGAGCTGGAATAGGTATTTTAATACCAGCTATAGTTTGAAAAAATGTTTGAATTGGAAGCATAATTCCTATAATTTGACATAATTTTAAAATTATTGCAAGCAAGATATCTCCAATTCCTTCATTTTTTTTGAGATAAAATAAACATATAAATATCAAAGGACTTATTATTCCAATGTCTAATACATAAGTGATTTCTGTTGTATATACTTCTATAAGAGATAATGATTTTCCGTTTATAAGTGAAGATATTATATCTGGTAGCCATGCAACAAATAGGGAAATACCAGATAATATTAAAAATATACTTAATCCATTTGATGGAAGTATCCATTTTTGCATTTTTCTTAGATCATCCGAATTTATACTCTTTACTAAAATAATAAAAGTAAAAAATGAACTAGAAAACAAAGCGATATAAGCCAAATGAAGATAATTATAAGTGACTCCAAATACTATGCTTGTAGAATAGTATAATACTGTTCCCATAACTGTTGTTAGTACTAATTTTGATTTTATTGTTCTTTTTTTTATTTCACCAATCAAAGAAATTATCATCATTGGGACGACTAAAAAAAGCATTGTAAAGTCACTACCAATAAAAATCGGAGCTTTGAAATATGAATCATGGGCGTAGATACCGTTTCCGAAAATTTTAACATTGTCTTCATATTGATTTATAATGAAATAACTTTTATCTGTACTAAAAGAGCTTATTCCAATTATTGTTATTAATGACAACAATATAATAATACAAATTGTTAATATATCAGTTACTATTAGTTTTTTTTTCATATCACTATTTTCCCCCTCATATATAGTTTTTTAGTTAGTCATTTAAATTTATTTTTGATAGTCTTTTATTTTCTCAGAATATTTATCAAGTAATTCTTTATGATAAACTTTTTCTTTTTTGGAATCTCTTATTTCTTTCCAAAGTATAGAGGCAACTTTCAATTTATTAGAGTATAAAAAGCTTTTTTCATCTTCGCAAAAATCTTTTACAAATTGATTCCACTGGCACATTGAATTATCATACTTTGCATAATTTGATTTTCCATAATAAATATCTAACATATTTTGGATTGTAAAGTTCTTATCATTTTCATTTTTTACTTTTCTCCATGCAGTTGCCATATCAGCTGTAAATTTAAATGATATAACACCTGTGATTTTTGAAAAATAATGTCTAAATTTTGAATTAAAAGAAAAGTTACATTCTAATAGTGGAGTATTTATAGAGATATTATGAGTTTTTTTAATATATTTCTTTGAAACTTTTTTTTTAATTAATTTTCCAGAGAAGTATTTTTTTATATTGTTCATTAATTCTTTTTTAGTACCTCTATGTTCTATTTTTAATGACCTACATATTTTTGATAATTCATCCCTATACCAATAATATTTATTGAAATTTTCAAATGAGGTTATATCTTCAAACTTTGGTCTATTTTCCATTTTTTCACACCCACAACATAATATAATAATTATTCAATTTTTTTTATTAGACTTTTTTATTTTCAATTAATTCTGTTTTACTTAATTTGTTAAATATTGTTATTTGATTACTATATCCCTATACCAAGTTGGAATAGGATTCTGCATATTGTTATACCAATTCATAATATTCTTTGCTTGATTAAGCATAGTATTTACTTCACTTTCTCCAAATTTAATAGCCCATGGTATAGAAGAAAGCGTATTACTGCTAATGTATAATGCAAGTAATTTCCAAAATTTAAACGGTACTTTGTTATCAAAATAACCATTTATAATTCCTGATGCAAACATAGGAGAAATTTGAACACAAATTATGATACGATTAAATTCTTCCCAAGGATCACCAAAATCATAACGGTCAAAATCTATAATAACAATCTTATTCTTTTCAATCATCATATTACCAATATGATAATCTCCGTGTTGAAAGGTTTGTCGCCTGTTTGCAAGCAAATGACGGTTAGAATTCATATAAGAAATCATATCTTTTGCACCATCAAATTTAATATGGCATTCATTGTACATTTTGATTTTACTATCCATTTTTGCATTAAATCGAAATTCCCAATCAGGATGATTCTTTGGAGCTGGAATGGAATGAATTATTTTAAGCATTTTACCTGCTTCAAGACCATAATAATACTGCTCAGAATTAGTAAGATGAGGAATAATTTCTTCAGCATCTTTACCATCAATCCAAGTTTGAAGGATGTAAATACCTTCTTTACACTTTCCTAACTCCACAGGTTTACACATAGAAACATCTA
Organism: Oceanotoga sp.; assembly: GCF_030445905.1. Lineage (NCBI taxonomy): Bacteria > Thermotogati > Thermotogota > Thermotogae > Petrotogales > Petrotogaceae > Oceanotoga > Oceanotoga sp. Next base: position 6,019 of record NZ_JASUSU010000047.1, read on the forward strand.
AAGATGCTAGCTGTTTTTGTATACGAAACATATTTTCACGATTAGCACTTTTTTCTTTTGGAGTAATTCTTAGCAAGTATTTTATACCATCATCAGTTATAACACAGTACTTCTTATCACATGACCAACCTTTATTGATGACTTTTTTCGAAATAAATTTGTATGGAGGAATTATTTCTATATCGCTTTTGTAATATTGTTCCTGAAAATGTAATATTTTTTTAATTTCTGTTTTAGTGAAATTTATTCCTTCAGGTGCAGCTACAAGTTTATCTTCTATATCATTATGACGATGAATAATGCCTATAATACGAGCTATATAATTCTTTACGGGATTATCTATACCAAGAAGATAAACATCTAATTCTTCACCATCTCCACCTAAAACACCTGGAATATATCCATAATTTACAGGATATATGAGATCTGAGTATTTAGGATGAGAACTGCCTATAGGTCGATCAATTTTAATTTTAACTGTTTTTCCAAGATAATAATTAACAAGAGCTTTTCTTAAAGTATAAACAATGAAATCATTTTTCCTTCTCAAATATTCTTCTCTACATTTGTCAGAATGTATAGTTTCTACAAGTGATAATTTCAAATTTTCATAAGCTTTAGCTACCTTAGGCATTTTATTTAAATAATCTCTAAAATTGATGTAGTTTATCCATTCCATACTATCTTTTAAAACAATATGAATAAAATGTGTTTGTAGATCACCAGTACCATCATAATAACTACCACAGGCAAAAAGAAGTTGGCCTTTTAAATTTGCATTAGGTCTATAATAAAATCCATAATTAATGAATTCTTTTTCTAAAGCAAGAACATCTTTAAAATTATCTACTGCAACTGCAATATCAATTATTGGCTTAGCTTTTATTGTAAAAACAGATGTGCTTCCCACATGTTGAATATCACTTGCAACAGAACCTAAAATCTTATTCAAACGAGAAATTGTTCTTTGAGCTTCAAGTTCCCATACCTTTTCATGGTTGAACAGTTTTACTGTTCCTCTTTTTAAACCTATCATTTTTTGCACCTCAAAAGAAATTGATTTTTATAATCATTTTATCCATTCAATCATACTACATTTGAGAGTTTATATGTTCCTATTATATAAAATTTTATGAATTTTTTAATAGTTTTATCAGAATGAACAGTTTTTTACTATTTTTAAAACTTAACATTTGTATACACATCCACTTAGATTTAATTTTGGAAAAGAAATTCTAAACTATTTTTATAATCATTTAGAATAGTTTTTTTAGGTACATTTGTAATTGAACGTTAACCAAAATAATTAAGAAAAAATATTTCATTATGATAATAAGTAGATACAAAACAGACAGTATGATATAATATTTCTGGTTAACTTATTTTAAATTAAAATTTATATATAGCTGCTTAGAATTAAAGCAAGAAAGGATCTTATTCATGAAAAAAATTTTTCATATCAATTCAAGAAAAGGATATAGCACCATGCTTAAACAATATAAAATAATGCATGAACAAATTGGGAATACTCGTTTTTTACCCAATCATGATATGAATAAAGGTATTGTTTATGATATAAAACCGGAGTATGGTAAAGGAACAATACAAATATATAATTTGCTTGGCAATGTCATGCTACTTATTTATGATTTTGTGTTTTCTGAAGATATAATAACGGTGTTTGATTTAACAAAGGATTATTTTGAAATAGAATATTGCATTGATGGATGTATGTATATTAAAGAAGAAAATGTAGGGAATACTTGTTTTGGTCCAAATAATTTGTCTTTTTCCATGTCACAAGATATGAAAGGAACAATAAAGCGGTGTGCTGGACAAAAATATCAAGGAATTTCAATTACGGCTAATAAAAATACATTATCATCTTATTTTGGAAGTGATGGAATAGAAGTATGGCATGATACGATAGAAAACTTAGGAAAACAAATTCGTTCAGAATATTATCTTGGTTTAAATACTCCAACAGAAATAGCCAATATTTTTCTACAAATATTTAACTGCCGACTCCCTGTAAAATCACGTACTCTATTTTATGAAAGTAAGGTCATGGAAGTATTTTCGTTAATTGTTTCAAATGAAGTGATTAAGCGTGAGGGGTATGATGTAGTAGATTTAAGTTCATATGAATTACAAAAAATTAAAGAAATTCCACAAATACTCTTGAGTCAACCGTTTGAATTGCCAAACCTTTTTTCATTAGCAGAAAATTTGGTCATAAATCCAAAAAAACTTACTAAGGGTTTTAAACTAGTTTATGGAGATACCATTTTCAGCTATCACAGAAAACTTGTTTTAAATCGTGCCGCATCAATGCTGTTAAATACAGATAATACTATCAATGAAATTGCTTATGATAGCGGCTATTCAAGCCCTAGTAATTTCTGTGCAGCATTTAAGAAACAATACGGTGTTACTCCACTAAAATACAGAAAATCTTCATTGCTAAGAAATTCTGAATAAAACTAAAATATATCATTTTAACCGCAGGTTTAAGCCTGCGGTTTTTTTTATTTAAAATGATTTTTCCTCAACATAATTAAGCAGTTCAAGCAGTATATTTTCAAAGATAATATGTTGTACAATATGTTATGTTGATTAACAAAGTTAGTTTTCTCTAACTTAATTCAAAGTAGGAGGATCATATATGGTAAAAAAAATATTTATTCTATTGGCAATTATTCTTTGCTTTATAGCATTGATAGCTTATTCACAAAAAGATGCAACTCAAAATGCAGTATCTAATTCGTCTTCTGTTAGTCAAAAAAATATCTCACAGCAGGATAATTATTATCCATTTGTTTTATCAATTTATGATGATAAAAAGAATGAAATAAAACAAATCATTGAAAAAGAGCCACAACGCATTGTTGTCATTGGTCAAGGTTTCGCAGAGTGGATGATTGGATTGGGAGAAAAAAATAGAATTGTGGGACTGGCTTATTTAGACAAATCATTTTCCGAATATGAAGAACAAATAACAAGTCTACCAATTATTACGGATATGTGGCCATCAAAAGAATCCATATTAGAACTTAAACCCGATTTGATTATTTCAATGTCATCTGCATTCCAGAAAGATCGTCTTGGAGATATTTCTTTTTGGAATGAACGAGGAATTCCAGTATTGACAGGTATTAATTATACCATTGGTCGTACAATCGATGGATTTTTTGATGATATCAACAACTTGGGAAAGGTACTCAATATTGAAAAAAAAACTAATACATTTATTAATGAACAAAAAGAGAAAATCATTGAAATTAAAACTAAAGCAGTGCAAGCAAACAATAGACCTAAAATTTTATTGCTTGGAACTAGCGGAAATAAAACTTATTACTATGGCCCGTCTCTTTGTCTCATAGACGAAATAATTGAGGACGTAGGTGGTGAGTATATTAAAGTATCAAAAGAAACATATGTGGATATGTCTGAGGAATCTATTTTATCGGTTAATCCAGATAAAATTATTATTACTGGATTTCAGAAGTCAGATAGTGAGGCATTGATTAACAAATATCTTCTTAATCCCAAACTAAGAAGTGCAACAGCGATTAAGACTGGAAATGTAAAGGTTGTTGAATATACTAACGCTGTTAGGGGAAGTCTTGGACTTTCTGATCTGTATATGAATGTGGCTGAATTTATTCATCCTGAATTATTTAAAGGAGAATAAGTATGGGATCATTACATAACAGTAAGCAAAAATATATTTCTAAAAACAGCCTAAAAGTTGTTGAAAAACGTTCTTTTTTCTCAATTATCTTTATTATTTTAATTTCTTCTGTTTTTATATCCGTAATACTTTCAGTATCTATTGGACAAGTATCAATTCCTTTTCATAAATCTTTTCAGATACTGATTCATAAAATGACAGATGGAAAGTTTGCAAATATAGAACAAATTTCAAATGGTATGTATATAGATATTATTTGGCAAATTCGTTTTCCTAGAGTCTTACTGGCAATGGTTATGGGGGCAGGGCTTGCATTATGTGGAACAGTCATGCAAGCTTCTGTACAAAATCCTTTGGCAGATCCTTATATTTTGGGGATTTCGTCTGGTGCTGCTTTGGGAGCTACTTTTTCAATTATGCTTGGTTTTAGTGTAGGAGGAATGCTTGGAGAGTTTGGAGTTGCATCATGGGCGTTTATTGGTGCACTTGGAGCAGCAACATTAGTCTTGGGTCTTGCCAGTATTGGTGGAAAAACTTCTTCGGTGAAACTGGTTCTAGCAGGAACGGTAATTAATGCTCTCTGCAATGCATTTTCAAATTTTATCATATACTTTGCAAAAAATTCAGATGGAATACGCTCAGTATCCTTCTGGACAATGGGAAGTTTGGCTTCGGCTGAATGGAGTACATTACCACTTATATCAATTGTTGTTATTACAGCAATTATATTTTTTTTGTTTCAATTTAGAGTGATGAACACAATGCTCATGGGAGAAGAAACTGCAATTACTTTGGGAGTAAATCTGAATTTCTATAGGCGATTGTATATGGTTATATCTTCTATAGTAACAGGTATTTTAGTGTCTACCTGTGGAATTATAGGATTCGTAGGTCTTATTGTTCCACATATAGTACGAAGCGTTGTGGGTTCCGATCATAAGCGTCTCATACCAGCATCAATACTATTTGGCTCCTTATTTATGATATGGACAGATATTTTCGCCAGAACAATAGTTCCTAATGGAGAACTTCCTGTTGGAATTATAACTTCATTGCTAGGTGCACCAATATTCATGTACATGCTTATTAAAAAAAGTTATGGTTTTGGAGGGAGATAATTTGAATTTAAATGCGGAAAATATATCGGTATCTTTAACAGGCACTGACATTATAAAAGATATTAGTATTAGAGTCAAAAACAAACAATTTGTGGGAATTATAGGACCAAATGGTTGTGGTAAGTCCACTTTATTGAAAAGTATATATAAAGTAATTAAACCTCAAAAAGGAACTATCTTTTTAGGTGATAAAGATATCATAAAATCATCTGCTCGTATTGTTTCGAAAGATATGGGAGTTGTAGGACAATTTAATGATTTAAGCTTCGATTTTACAGTTCAGGAAATGGTTATGATGGGGCGTACTCCTCACAAACATCTTATGGAAGCTGATAATATGCAGGATTATAAAATTGTTGCAGATGCTTTAAAACAGGTGAATTTGACAGAGTATGCCGATAGAAGTTATTTGACTTTATCTGGCGGAGAAAAACAAAGAGTAATACTGGCACGTGCAATTGCACAACAACCTAAGTTCTTGATTTTGGACGAGCCAACAAACCATTTGGATATTAAGTATCAAATTCAAATTTTGACAATTGTAAAGTCGTTAAATATTGGCGTTCTTGCCGCTTTACATGATCTTCATATGGCTTCTGTTTATTGTGATATGCTTTATGTAATAAAAGATGGAAAAGTTATTACTTCTGGAAATCCAAAAGAAATAGTAACAAAAAAATTAATAAAACAAGTTTATGAAATAGATTGCGAAATATATACTAATCCGATTACTGGAGATTTAGCAATTGCATATTTACCTTCAAACTTATAGGAGGAATTATCAATGGAATTAGATATGACGAAGGGAAAACCTTCACATATTATTTTAAAATTTTTTATTCCTTTATTTATAGGAGATTTATTGCAACAATTTTATAGCATCATTGATTCAATTATAATAGGAAAATTTGTAGGAACCAACGCATTTGCTGCAGTTGGTTCTTCAAGTGCTGTGACTGTATTTATAACTTCTATCTTATTAGGACTTGCTATGGGTGCTTCAGCAATTTTCTCACAGCTTTATGGAGGAAAAAATTACGATGAATTAAAAAAGACAATTTCTACTGCATTATTATTTTTATTTTGTGTAAGCTTATTAATAACAATTGTAACATCAATTTTTTTAAAACAAATTATTACTTTTTATCAAATGCCTGAAGAAACTGTTACCTATGCTGTTGATTATTTAAAATATGTTTTTTATGGTTTTGTTTTTGTCGGTATATATAATGCTTTTGCCTTTTTATTACGAGCCTTTGGAGATTCAAAGACACCCTTATATTTTTTGGTTGCTTCCTGTATATTGAATCTCATTTTAGACTTGCTTTTTATAGTTATATTCCATATGGGAACTTCTGGAGCAGCTATTGCTACACTTCTTACACAAGCTTTTGCTGCTGTAGGATGTGGTATTTATACCATAAAACGAATGCGCTTTCTAAACTTCAAACGAAAAGACTTGGTATTTAGTATCACTGCGTTTAATAAAATTGCTACTTTTTCTATATTAACAGCATTGCAACAATCTATTTCTAGTTTAGGAATGATGCTTATTCAAGGACTAGTAAACACATTTGGCTCAACAGTTATGGCCGCTTTTGCAGCTTGTTCTAAAATTGACTCTGTTGCCAATGCACCTTTGCAAGATTTAGGTAATTCCTTTTCTACTTATACTGCTCAAAATAAAGGTGCTGGAGAAACTATGAGAATTCGAAAAGGGTTTCGTACAACTTCAAGGATTATCATAGTTTTGTCTACAGTTATTAGCTTTGTTGCATTTATTTTTGCCCCTGATTTAATAACTCTTTTTGTCAACAAAAATGCGACAGAAGTAATAGCTGTTGGAGTTAGTTATCTTAAAATTGTTCCGCTATTTTACGTTCTTCTTGGCTTTATTGTTATGTTTTATGGTTTTTTTAGAGGACTTGGAAATATTAAAATATCGATATTAATGACTATAGTATCTCAAGGTTTAAGAGTGTTGTTAGCTTATTCCTTTGCACCAAAACTCGGTTTTTCAGGAATATGCTGGGCTATTATTGTAGGATGGTTTTTATCTGATATATTAGGCTTTTACATGTATAAGAAAGTTATGTTAAAGAAATGTTTAGCATGATTTATTATTTTACATTGATTCTGTTATTTTTCTATCATAGTGCGGTTTGCTATTATTTTTTGAGTCAACACGGATTTGCTTTCATTAGTACAATCCTACTTAATATCAATTAAATAGGTAGCGAATTTGCAACAATTATTTGTCTCTATACATCTTTTTTATGATTACTCATTTCTGGTCGGCGAAAAACTCATTAATTCTTCGAAAGCTGACCAGATTTATATTTAAATAAAAAAACATGTGTTACTGGTTTTTCTACATTTTATCAAATGTTTGTTCAATTTATTATTTTCAAGCACTTATGAAACTCAAAATGGCTTTTGTAGTATTCATTTTCAGAGAAATTATTATTGGAACGAATTTTATATACTTTGCTATGCCAATCGTTGAATTTAGTTTTAATGGTTGGGTATACCTGCTATATTATATTATAACAATGAAAAACAATGTGTTTAATATTCTTGAGTATTTCAGAATATTGATTAAATAAAATAGGCAATAATTTTTTCTATTATTCTGTTAAGGTTAAAATAATTTTTTCCCTTCTGAAATATTTATGCCAAGATCTTTCGCCATATTAGATTGCTTAAAAGGATTTATTTTTTTCACTATTCCATTATGTTTAAAAAATGAGCCTGTATTTTTGAACCAAAATGTTATATTTGCTTTTATGCATTGTTCACGGATATTAAGTACCCAATCATAATCACATTCGCGAGCTTCTCGACCTGTTTCACCACCAACTGTAACATACTCTACTCCATGAAGATAGGATGTTAGATCTATTGCTTCTAAGATCGGAGCGCAGGCAATAAAACGGTGCTTTATCGGATAAGATAAAAATAATGGAAGTCTATAATCTGCCAGCATTTGATTTTCAACAGTACAACCAATATTTACATTGTCATATCCAGTATCCCAATCTGATGGAAGTGATACAAGAAAACGGTCAATTCGTTTTGTCAAAATTAAAAATTCTATATCTGTTCTTTCCCTGATGATATCCCAAACTTCTTTACGCCATTCATCTGCTTCAGAAAGAAAAAAATCAGTTGCAAAACATGTTGCAAGAACTTTGTTTCCTTTAATTTTGTATTCCCCTTTGGTATCTTTTTTTATGGGCCAATCAAATTTATCTGTTCTTTTTATGATGTTTTGACCATATCGTTTTGCATGAGGTCCATAAAAATAACAATATGTGCACCCATCACTAATTTTGTAACAACCTGTCCATGGTTCCCAATTCATTGAGAACTCCTCCTTATTTAGTGAATTTTGTGGTGTCTATTTAGAATCAATTTTTTATGTGCTTTTTCATCCAAATTCTTATAAGTTATTATTTACCTCAAAATATTTATAATAGCAAATCTATAATTAGTGTAAATACTCATTTTCTATCGCAATTGTTTATGATAATCTAAGAATTCAAATATATATTACCCCCAGATATTTAAAAAGAACAATGAACTTAATCCCATGATGACAATACCTACTGCTATGAAAAAAGTATGTACATTTTCTCCCCATAAACTTTTGCTTCTATCGACAAGGATTTTGTATATGATAAATTTACTTTTTTTAATTGATGATACAAATAGAAAAAGACCAATTAATAACATCAAACTTCCCCATAAAATATTCATAATGTTCCTCCTTTAGTTCAAATTTACATATGTATTTTTAATGATTTTTTAGTATTACTGTCTGTTTTTCAAGTTGCAAAGAATAAAGCTACATTAAAATCATTCGTTATATCAAATCAATTAGTCTCTAAGCAATAGAGCCAAAGCATCAAAAAGAACCGTGCCATATTTCTTGGCCAAATTCTATATATAATTAAAAGAATGAAAAAATAATCCAAATTCTCCAATTTGTATATCTGTAACTATTTTATAAATTTACTTTTCTTAATAGGTATGCTGGTCAGGTATAGTTTGTTTTTTCAACGATAATGAGGAATTATTATTATTGAAACAAATTTTATATACTTTGCTATGCCAATCGTTGAATTTAATTTTAATGATTAAGTATACCCACTATATTATAACAATGAAATACAATGTGTTTAATATTCTTATCATTATTTTTCCAAAGTGTCCATCATAATCTATTGAAAAAAGTAAGTAGTTTTTTCTCATCAGTAGAGTATATATATTTCTTAGTTGACTTTAAATTTTTATCAATTGATATGAAAATAATATTATTTTCATATTTTATTTCTTCAATTTTTTCAATCACTTTTTTTGATAATTCTTTTTCAGACATAAGTAAATCTCTTTTCAAAACTGAATAATATTGAATTTTAATTCAATAATGGATTTAGAACCATTCAGGGATTTACAAGGCTTACTTTCCAATGCTACAAAAAACATCAATTAAATTGCGAAGCAAGTAAATTCGACCGATGTAATCTATAAAGATGATATAAATGACAGGAAAATGCTCATACTCAATTTTTAAGAAAACGAAATGATTCAGGAACAAATAGGACTATCCTTGCAAGACATCTCATTCAGTCCTTTTTGCCTGGAGAAACAAGTTCTGAAATGGCACATCAAATCGGTCTTGAACTTTGTAAAAAGATATTAAAAGATTAGTACGAATTTGTCTTATCTACACACATAGATAAAGGATATATCCACAACCATATTAATGTAAATATGGTAACGGGCAAGTGCTATCAATCTAATAAAAAGAGCTATCATCAAATACGTATCAAAGTGATAAGCTATGCAAAGAAAACAACCTTTCTGTTATTGATGAATTTTATGAAGCTTATAAGAAAAAGTGCAAGGTTAGTGGAAAGTCATGGTATGAAAATGAACAGTCTAAGAAAGGTACTTCTTGGAAAAGCAAACTTCAATTTGACATTGATCGTTTGATAAAACAGTCTAATGATTGGGAAGAATTTCTAAAGAAGATGGCGGAACTTGGTTATGAAATAAAGTATGGAAAACATATAGCCTTTAAGCCAAAAGATAAGCAGAGATTTACAAGGGCTAAGACGATTGGTGAAGATTATACCGAAGAAAAATTAAAAGAGCGTATTACAGAAAATCAAGTTATTAAAACCCCTCCTGTCAAAAAACGAATCGGAAATGTCATAATATGAATACCAATGCCAAAGTGAAAGAGAACAAAGGTTATGAGTATTGGACAACCAAACATAACTTAAACACAATGGCTGAGTCCGTTGTTTTTATAAGAGAACATGGCATTAAATCTGTTAAGCAAACTTGATGAATACATTCAAAAAACTGCTACTGAAAGGCAAAATCAAGGCACAGGCTATTGATAAGAAAATGCAAGAGCTGTCTATTACTATTAATCAGTTTATATAGTAAAAAAATAGGGAATACTACAAAGGTTATAAGACTAATCCATTTTACAAGGGATTTTTTTAGGAATACAAAACTCAAATCGCACTATACGAAACCGTCCTTTCAGAATTTAAAAAATCCTATTCCAATCTTCCTAATTTAAAAGATATTTTAAATAAACTTGATAAATTGCAAGAAAAAAAGAATACCCTAATGCAAGAGTATTCTTCCTCAAAATCCGATATGAAAGAACTATATCAGTTACGAAAAAATTACGAAATATATATCAGTAAGGAGATGGATAGGTAACTCTATCTCCTTACGATTTTATCGTATCTTTTCTAACTTATCCATGAAATATGATGGATAATTTACCAATACTGCCCGTAATTTCTCCTTATTACTTTTTATTGCAGATTTTGTTTTCTTTTTTGTACTACAGTTATAAGCTCTTATCTCATTAGTAATTTTTTGTGAAATAATTCTATCTGCAAATCCAAGTTCATATATATATACTGACTCTTTATTCGGTAATCCATATCTTATTCTATAAATTATATCACTCAAATCTTCCTGTATGTTTTCGCTACAATCTTTAGTATTTAACACCTCAACAATAGCCTGTATTATCGTTAATGAAACATATCCAAAGTCTGAATCACATAAAGTTACTATATCCTCCAACGATATATCTCTACTCTTTTTACCCCTCTTAATTAGCAAATTTACCGATTTTGAGTAGTTCCATATTTGAATATAGGTTTTACCATTAATCCACATTTTTAATAGTTCATAAACATAGCTATCATCAATAAATTTAGGTATAATCTTACAAACTTCTGATTCTTTTAGTTTATTAGCAATAATGCTAATTATTTCATCAAAATCCGCATTTATTATTTCATATAAATTATCATCTATAAATTTTGATAGTTCCTTCATTTTCAGTATGCCTAACATACTTTTTTTATAGAGAAACTTATCATTAACTTCAAGCCTATCAATATTACTTTTAATGAGATTGTATATATTTTTTAATTCTGCCTTTTCCTTTTCATTAGCCAAATAGTACCCATATGTAGATTGAATAATTTCAAAACTCTCATCTTCAACGTCTGCAAATCCCAGTATAAAATTTTCCAATGATACTAGAATACTTTCTATTTCATTCATTTTATAAAAAATCTCTACACCATTTTCTTTTTTTTGTTCTTTATTTTCAAGAATTTTATTTTTTTCTATAACATACGCTTCTTTTGCAGAATATCTTAATGAAATATAACTTTTTAAGGATTCAAAAGGGAAATTTTTACCATTACCCAAGTCAATTTTTCTAACCAGTTTCAAAAGATTACTAGAACACTCCTCAGAATTATCAGCATTAAGCAGTCGCCTATAATTATTTAACTTATAATATTCTTTACCATTTTTATAGACATCTTCTGTTAAAATGATAGTTCCTTCTGTCTCTTTTCCTGCTCTTGCTGTTCTTCCAATTAAATTATGGAAATCCCTAACTTTAATTACCTGTTTTGATTGATAAATACTTGATACGATTAAATATTTAATTGGCAAGTTTACTCCTTGTGCCAATGTAGAAGTACATACCACACAACGAACTAATGATTTTTTCAAAGCATATTCTTCAGCAATTCTTACTCCGTTCGGCACACCTGAATGATGTGCTACAATACCGTTTAATGCTGCCATGTATAAATTGTTTTCACCTAAATGTTCCCTTATTAAATTTGCAATTTTAATGCTTTCATTATTGTCTGACAAGCCTCTAAAATCATCAAGTGAAACTCCTCTTTTATTTAGATCAATAAATCTTGATAATATCTTATTTACAGTATCCTTTTTTGAACAAAAAATAGCAATACTTCCATTTTTAATTAATTTAATCGCATAGTAAATGCCTACATCTTGCTTATTATTTTTAAAATCAGGAAAATATCTTAATTTTCTCTCATTACCTTTTTTATTTAATCTTCTTGTTTGAACTACTTTAGGCACATAAAATTCTTCTTTTAGATATTTATTTGGATCAACAAAATAAAGATTGCTATAAGCATTACTAACATTAGCAGAGGTAAACGTATTAAAGGCTACCGTTTTCTCTGATGTCTTAATTGTATTATTCCTTATAACAATACCATCATTGTTAATCCAAGCATTTAATTGATCAGCATTAGAAATTACTGCTGAAACCAATATCTTCTGTGAATTTGGTTTAAGGTAGCTATTGATAGTTGTTAATAGAAGTTCGTAATCTGTTCCTCTTGATTCATCATCGAACAAATGGGCTTCATCAAAGACAATCATGTTAATATTTTCAATTATTTCTGCATTATATTTTAAAGTATATGCCAATTTTTCTGGAGTCATAACAAGTATTTTTTTATCAATCGTCTCCGATGTAGCTAACTCTATCTCTCCAGATTCAGGAATATCAGAAATTTCAGTTACAGATATATTTTTATCAAATGCAAAAAAACTTTCCATATCAAACATTATTTCTTTACATAGTGCCCTAAATGGGGCCACAACAATTACAATAGGAGTTCTATGAGATAAAAAAGCAGCTTGTATAGCAAGTGCAACCGATGTAGTTTTGCCAGAACTTGTTGGCATTTGAATAACACCTGATTTACCCTTGAAAATTCCCTCTTTTCCCAGCAAAATCTGAGATGACCACATTTCTTTCATCAGCGTATTATTCTTAAATGTTGGAATCCAATCATTCTTGTCAATCCCAGAATACAGTGGCATTAGATTAATACAAGAATTATAAATTTTCTTTTTTAATATTGCTAAAATAATATCTGTAAATAATATTTCTCTGTCGTTGCCAATTTTGTAAACATAACTTCTAAAGTCATTGAAATTAGTGTTATTAGCTTTTTTGCAATCAAAAAATACATTATAGTACTCAACCAATTGTGTAATATAACTTCTATATTTTTCATCTATACTGTCAATCTTAAATTCATGATTATTATCTAACAACCACATTATTACATTTTCTAATCCAGAAGCAGAAAACTCGAAATCATATAAATCTGGCATAATATTCATCATTACTTTTGAACTTCCATTCATATTGCAAAAATAATAAGTAACTGCTCCCATTAAAATATAATATGGGTTCATCTCTATGCCCATTTTGGATTGGAAATATGAATCAAAAAATCTTGATACAAAATATAGTTCTTCTTCCTTTTCCTTTGTAAAAATTATAGGTGCTTCTTTCATGTTCCATATTTCGTTAGCGATGTCTCCAACTACTCCAATACTAAGTAATATAAGATCATTGGCTTGATTTTCAACTTCAATATGAAGATTCTCCGGCACTCCATATTCATACATTTTTGCTTTTGCTCGAACTTTTTTCAAATAGTAATTTGAAGCACTTTCTATCAACATAAACAAGCCCTCCTATACAAATCTCTTAAGAAAAGCTTTAATTCTTTAGAATAAATTATTAATACATTTGGAGATTTTATATTTTCATGCTGACTATTAACCACATCCAAAACTACTTGATCTGAATACAATTCATTATCCAATACAGCAACTGCAAAAAAGTCTAAAGAAAATGGATTATCCGTTTTATTTTGAAACCTTTCTACTATTTTAGCCTCTTCAATTCTTGAACGGTTAAGTAATCTTCTTTTTTCAGCATTTAGAGACTCTCCTATTCTAACTCTGTCTTTAACAGAATGTTCTATAGCATCTTTAACAGTTTTTTTACACAGACTATTTTTATTTCCATATATACTTGAACGAGTTTTTACTTCAGCAACTATTAAGTGATCCGTTTTGCTTGGATTATCAATATGTTTAACTTGATACCCTATCACATCACTTCCAGATACTGACATATTGGGATTGACTTTTTCAAAATACCTAGTTCTAGTAACATAGTATTTTAGCACAAAATTTATATAGTCATATACCAATATCTCGCCGAATTCTCCTGACATAGTCGAAGCACCTAGTTTATTTTGATGATTGGGAAATATATTCTTCTCCAAAAACTCTTTTTGCGTTAATCCTGTTCCTTTAACTAGAGATTCTAATAGAATTTCTTCCACATAATTATCCCTTAATCCGGAGGCCCAGTTATTTAGACTATTGTCATCTAATAAGTCATTATTAAGTTTATATACTTGAATTTTATTTCCACTTGAGCAAGGTATAGATTTATCAAATATAAAATATTTGCTATTATCAAAAAACAAATTAATTCCCCCTTACTGCAAATTTTCTATTATTATAGAAATTAATGCAAAACATCTTTTATAGAAATACTTATAATGCAAATCCTTGCTAATATCTATTTTATTAATTTCATGATGTCTTGATATGAGTTTCCTATATCGGTCAATGCTTTAAATTCAGAAGTTACATCTAACATCGTTATTACCATCACTTAATTCATCAATTATTTTGTCTGCAAATTTCTTTTTTATCTAATTGAGGATAATAGTATGTTTTAATTCGCTCAAAAGCATCATAAATTTTTCCACAGCATACGAATATTTACCTTTGCTATAATTCCTCTGTATTTCTATTCAGCTCTTCTATACCTGTTTCATTGGTTTTTACAGAAGAATCCAATGAAAATGAATTATCAATAGAAGAGTGTATCTCTTTACTTCTAAGTTCTACATTGATTCTGTTCAATTTTAAAATAGCATTAATTTCATCTTCAAATCCTTCTCGATTTGTAATATGCCTATTAAAACTTTCAATAACATCGAAAATTACAAATGGGGAAGTTCTTCCTTGAAAATCTTTAAATTCTTCTATTTCAACAAGTTATTTATCAACATGATGTTTTGGAATATAAAATTGATTAATATCTTCCAGAACATAATTGCTACTATATCTTGTATAATTCCAATTAGTTTCATCATATTTATTCATCACCTTAAAAAGCTGATGCCTCAATTTATTTGAAAGTTTAATATTTATTCTCCACTCTTTATTAAAGAACTATTTTTCTTAGAAAAAGGAATATATATATCTAGTTTTTTAACATATATTTTCTAAACTCCGTTTTCATCTCTCTCCTCAGGATGAAAGATTTAACAAAGAGAATCCAGCAGAATATTATCTTCACCATCAAGTAATTAAAATCTTTCGTCATCGAATATCCAACCATCTGGATAAACCATTACGTGTATGCATTATAGTTTCTTTTTCTGCATTATCAACTCGAGAATCTTGGCTTTCCCAATCCGCTAAGTTATATAGTTTTTTTAAGAAATCTACAATTTCAAAACGACCATAATAAGGATAATATATAATCTCTGTTGTTAACCAATTATCTTCTGTTATTCATTTTTTAAACAATTTGAAAATATCTCGTTTTTTAACACCTGTAATTTTATTCAAAGCTTAATCTCCTAATATTAAATTTTCACACATTTTACTATTTCATCAATATCACATTCTAAAGCATTAAAAATTCTGAGCAATACATCTATTGTTACATTTTATCTATTTTTTATTTTATAAAATGTGCTTTTACTCACTTTTACTTTTTCCATAAGTTCAGTATTTTTCATTTCCATATATATTAATTTTTAAATAATTTTTTATAACTAAAACAACTTTATTTATTACATTATAACATAAAATATCCTTTTTAAATAAATATATTCTTTTTATTTAAATTCTTGTAAAATAAAAATCATTATAGTAATCCCTAAAATTATATTAACCATAAAATTATCTTTCAGACTGATTTTTTTATGGCTTCTTTTTTTTTATCTGTTCTCTCTAAGTGCTTTGATAATATTATTTTTATATTTCTATGTATTTTTACAATATTCTTAATAGAAGTTGTAACCTATCCAAAGAGTTTTACAAAACCACTTTATTTAAAATTCTGTAAAATATCTTCTTTTTCTCCATAAGCAGAGTAGTATTCATAAACTTTGGATATTATGGAAAAAATTCCTACCTTAAAGGATTCTCCAGTCTTATTTTTTTCTCATTACATCGACTTTATCTTTAACGAAAAGAAAAAGCTTGTCAAGGCTTTTGGAATGGTGGCTTTGCTTCTTACGGCTATTATCTCACGTATAAACAACTTTTTATACGTAAGATGAAGCTGAAGTAGTATTCATTATTTTTGATAAATATTTAAATGAGAATATGAAATTTTATAAAGTTGCTAATTATCTTAATTTACAGGGGATTCAAAAAATCAGAAGGATAACGACACTTAACGCAATGGAGTACCCATTTTATCAGAAAGTGCAAATTTAAACGACTAGGAAAAAGCTTTGAATAAAGCTATGCTCAAAAAGACTAACATATAGCCAATCATAAATTTTATTAAAATCAGGATTTTGCAATAGAAATAAAATCAAGGATAGACAGAAAATTCACAACTTATCGAATACAAGCTTCATCATATGACATCATCTTAGAACTTGAAGAAAATCTCTATTTCTTCAATCAAAGAAATAGAGATTTTTTCATATAACAAGTTTGAATAGTCATTAAAATCTATTTTATTCAATTTTCCTGTTTATAAGTACAGTGAGATATTTACTAATTTTTGCGGGACAAAAGTA
>NZ_JASUSU010000006.1:0-89392 GCF_030445905.1 Oceanotoga sp.
AACAATTTAATTATAACCTATGGAGGTAAATATCCCTTTTAACATCGTTTAAAATTACTTTAAATAAACGTTTTTAGAATTTAGAAAGATACTATTTTAAGAGATCTATAATATTAGGAGGTGCAAATATGCTTAAGGGAGATAAAGTTATATTGAGGGCTTATAACAAAGATGATGTGAAAAATGCTTTAAAAAGTATTAATGATTTTGAAGTGAAACAATATTTAGATCCATCTATTCCATTTCCATTAAAATATGAAGATGAACTTAAATGGTATGAGCGTTTAAATCCAAAAGGGGATGGAACTTACAGTATGGCCATTGAAAATTTAGAAACTGGAGAATATATGGGTGGAATAGGTGTAAATTCTGTTGATTGGAAAAATTCTGTAGCCTCAATAGGATTATTTTTAGCTAAAGAATTTTGGAATAAAGGATATGGAACTGACTCTTTAAATGTACTTTTGAATTTTATTTTCAATGAAATGAATATAAATAAAGTCAAATTAAATGTTTATGATTTTAATAAAAGAGGTATAAGATGCTATGAGAAAGTTGGATTTGTTAAAGAAGGTGTATTGAGAGAAGAAATTTATAGAAATGGAAAATATAATGATGAAATAATAATGGGAATATTAAAAAGTGAATTTAAACAAAAAAATAATCAGGAGTAAAAAATATGCTCCTGATTTAATTAAAAACATTTATTCTCAAAAGAAGATAGCCTGTAGATAAAGTCAAACCCATTATGGCTACAAGCATACCAGGTTTCATGAAATCTGTAAATTTAATTTTTTCTTTAAAATTTGATTCTAACATACCAACCACAACCATATTTGATGCTGCTCCACTAATGGTTCCATTACCACCGAATGAAGCTCCTAAAGCAAGAGCCCACCAAAGTTCTGGACCATTTGGTATTTCTGGAACTAATGCTTTAACTATAGGAATAAATATTGTGACAACTGGAACAGCTCCTATAAAAGCAGATAATATACCGGATATCCAAAGGACTAATATTATTAATAGTGTAGGATGGCTTGAAAAGTTAAAGATCAATGAAGTTATATCATCAATTACTTCAGCAAGTTCTAAAGCTTTTACTATTGTGAACAGACCAATGAAGAAAAAAATCGTATCCCATTCTATCTCTTTTGAAACTTCTTCAAAAGATTTTCCCGATATCAAAAGCATTATTGCTCCACCTGTAAGAGCTATAAGTGCTGCTTCATAATCGAGGTACTCATGAATTAAAAATCCCGCAACTACAGCAAAGAAAACTATACTTCCCTTTATCAAAAGTGGTTTGTTTGTTATAGCTTTTTTAGGCTCAATATTCAAAAGATTTTTGAATTTATCTGGAGTGGCCTTTTTAAACTCTTTATTGTATAATAAAAAATAAAGTGTTGATATAAAAAAAGCTAAAACTGCTGGAATAACCATTACCGAGAAAAACTCTACAAAACTTTTTTGAGAAGCACTTGCAACCAATATGTTAGGAGGATCACCAATCATTGTTGCCGTACCACCTATATTTGCCGCAAAAATCATTGGAAATATTATGGCTTCAGGTTTAATTTCAGCTTCCTGACATATCAAAAGTATAACTGGTGAAAAAAGAAGTAATGTTGTTACATTATCCAATATACTGGATAGTACTGCGACAGTGGCAAGGGTTGTTATGAATATAGTATTTATATTTCCCTTTGAAAATTTTACTATATATCCTGCAATAGCTTGGAAAACACCCGTGCTCTTAAGTATTCCAACGAGAATCATCATTCCCATTAAGATACCTATAGTATTAAAATCGACATACTCACTTATGTTTTCTACTTTCATTTCATCTGAAACTTTAATCAATAAAGCCAATAAACCCATACTAAAAGCAATAACTGATTTATTGACTTTTCCAAAAATTATAAAGTAGTATGTCAATAAAAGAATACCTACCACAACAATCTTGGAAATCATGTTATTCCTCCTGCATAAAAATGTTTTAAAAGCCTAAAAAGTACTAATAAATATAATTTCAGCTTCTAACTAATTACATTATACATCAAAAACCTTTTTTTACAAATAAAAGATATTTTATATATTTAAAGATTTTTTATTTAAATTTAATTTTATTATTATAAAATTGAATGAATATATTTGAGGAGGTAAAAAAAATGAAAAAAAGTATTCTGATCATTATGATGGTTATTATATCTATTTTTACATTTTCTGCTACCCTTAGAGTAAATGTAGTTCCGCCAACATTAAAAAATGTTAATGGTGATTTATTATTTGTAACTGATTTTAAAACTGCTGGAATTGGTGCAGGAGCAGAATTACCTATTATATCATTTGCATATGATAATGATTTTGTATCTACGATGGGTATAGGTGTGGGCAAATATAATAAAGACATGGATATAAGATTTGTCCTAAAAGCAGGAACATATTCAACAAAAGCTTTTGGAACATTTGGGACTGATGGAATATCACTTGGAGCATTGGTGGGAGTAGCTGGTGGATATTTTAAAGCAGGTGCTTGGATAAGTCCGTTTAAATTATTTTTAGGATTTGAATTTTAAAGATGCCCTAAGGCATCTTTTTTTATTATAAATATATTTTAATTTTAAAAGTTATTAAGGTATAATTAAATATAATGGGGGGTGAACCTTATGATGGACAATTTAATAGGAATAATAGCTAGAGAAGAACCTGAAAAATTGTTAAAATCGATAGTTGAAGAAATCTCACAACAGATGAAAAATAAATTAAAAGAAGATATTTTATTATTTATTTATGAGCCTTCAAGAAAGGTTCTTAGACTCATAGGTAATACAACTGAAAAGAAAGAAATAAATGGTTGTAAAATAATGACTAAAGAAGAAAAAATCGAAAAAGAACTTTCTAAAAAATCTTTATTGAAGTATAAAATAAATGATGAACTTAAGGCTTTGAATACAGATTATATATATATATATCCTTTGATATCAGAAGAAAAACTTTTAGGTGTTGTTGGATTATTTAAAGAAAACATAAATATTGATACTTTAGAGAAAACCTTTTCTTCTTATGAAATAATATTAAAAATGGTGATGGAAAATCTCAGCATAAAAGAAATTAGGGAAAGAGTTTTACTTATAGAAAAAATAACAGATCTAATTCAAGAGACACTTGAAATAGAACAATTATATACTAAATATATAAAGATATTGAATGATTTTTTACATGCTGAAAAAGTTATTTATTGGGAACTACATGATGAAAAGCTTGTTTTTAAATATGGATATGGTATAGATAAAAATGAAATATTAAAAAAAGAATTATGTGAAAATTCTTTAGAATATGAAGCATTTAAAAAGACAGATAAACTTATAATAGGTAGAAAATCTTTTTTGAATTATGAAAAAATATTTGATATAGACTTAAAATCAGCCATGTTTTCGACATTGATAGTTGATGGAGAAAAAAAAGGTTTATTTGGAATTTATAACAGAAATATATCGGGATTGAGATTATATAAAAATTTTGATGAACTTGATTTTGATTTCTTTAAAGAGACAGTAAAAAAGATGAGTATAGGTGTTAGTAGAATAAACTTGTACAATAAAATAAAAAGTGAAAATGATGAATTAAAAAGTTTAAAAGAATCTACGGAAAATCTTATAGAGCTTCAAAACAATCAACTTGATAAGATGAACTCTTTACATAAAATTTCTCAAGCTATAAGATCTACATATGATAAAAATATGGCAATTAAAATAATGTTAATAGGTCTTACTTCTGGAAGAGGTTTGAGGTTTAATAGAGCACTTTATCTTGAAAAAGATAATTTAAGAGGATTTCTTGTTCCAAAACTTTGGATAGGCCCAGATAATTTTGAAAATGTTCATCAAGTTTGGGAAGAAGCCGATAGAAGAGCACTTAAATATGGAGAAATATCTCAATATTTGAGAGAAGAAGCTGTTAATTTGCCGGATACAAATAAATTAACAGAAAGTGTTGGAAACAAAGTTCTTGCATATAAAGGTCATCCTGTTCTTGAAAGAGTAGTTCAAAAAAGACAAATAGTTCATGTTAAACCAAATGTTTTAAAGGTGAAGGGTGAGGAATTAGAAGATATATACGATATAATAAAATGTGAAGAATTTTTAATATTTCCGATAACTGGTAGAACAGAAACAAAAGGTGTAGTTATAGTGGATAATATAGTTACCAGAAATGAAATAAGCGATCTCGATTCTGAAATAATAAAATTATTTCTTGATAGTACAGGGCTAGCCTTTGAAATGATAGAAAATTATAATGAACTAAGACATAAAAATAAAACTCTTGAAGAACAAAAAAATATGATGGATTATTATAGAAGATTTAAAGAAAATATTCTCCAAAATCTTGTTGTTGGAATAATAGTTGTTGATAGACAAGGTGAGATTATAGAATGGAATCAAAAATCTGAATTAATGTTTTCTAAACCAAGAGAAAATGTAATAGGACAAAATATAAGTATAATGAAAGAGACTTTTGGTGAAGATATTATAAATACTATAGATGAGGTGTATGAAAAACAAACAAATTTAAAATATCCGAGCTATAAATTGAATATAGGAGAAGATAAAAAGGTTTTTGATATACAATTTTCACCATTGAGAAATCCAGATCTTGGTTTTTTAGAAGGGGTAATAATACTTTTGGATGATGTTACAGAGTTATTTTCGCTTCAAAAAGAAATGGAAAAAAGAGAAAAACTTGCAGCAATAGGAGAAATGACTTCAAGAATAGCACATGAAATAAGAAATCCTTTAACTGTTATTGGAGGATTCTTAAAAAGAATGAATAAAAAAATAGATGATCCTAATTCAGTTAAGAAATATACAGATATAATAAATTCTGAACTCGTTAGACTTGAGGATATAGTTTCAGAAATACTTGAATATTCAAGAGGAAGTAAATTGCCAAGATTTGAGAAAATAAACTTTAATGATTTAATAGATGATGTATTGATGATGTATGAAGACTTTGTAGAACAAAAAAATATAGATTTAAAAATAATGAAAAATACAGATATAATAAACATGGATATAGATAGAAATAGAATAAAACAGGTGTTGATAAATCTAATAAAAAATGCAATAGAAGTAGTTTCTGATGAAGGAAATATAAGAATAAAGACTGGTATAGAAAAACAAAAAACAGCATACTTTGAGATATACAATGATGGAGAGCCCATACCTGAAGAAGCGAAAGAAAAATTATTTATGCCTTTTTTCACTACAAAAACAAATGGTACTGGTTTGGGATTGCCAATTTGTAAAAAAATAATAGAGGAAGAACATAAAGGAAAACTATATTTGGTAAAATCGAATGAAGATGGAACAGTTTTCAAGTTTGAAATACCTATTAATTAACATTTAGGGAGGGATTTAAAATGGCAAGAATATTAATTGTAGACGATGAGGATAACTTAAGATTACTTATAAAAGAAGAACTTGAAGAAGCTGGATACGATGTAATAGATGCATCAAGTGCAAAAAAAGCTTTAGAAATATTCAAAGAAGAAGATATAGACTTATTATGTACAGACATAGAAATGCCGGATATGAATGGTTTAGAACTTGCCGGAGAGATAAGAAAAAAATATTCAGAAACAAAAATAATACTTTTGACCGCTTATTCTCATTATAAGAGCGAGATGGCATCTTGGGCAGCAGATGCTTATGTCGTAAAATCTATGGATTTAACAGAATTAAAAGATATAATAGCTAATATATTAAAGATTTAGTTTATTAAACATTTTAATAATAAAAAATTGTGCCTTTTTAGGCACAATTTTGTCAATATATTTGCAAAAAAAATATAATATAATAAAAACAATTGTATAATAAACTAAAAATATTAAATAAAATATTTTATATTCTAAATAATACAAAACTCGGAGGTGTAAAAAATGGACTACAAAGATTCGTTGAATCTACCAAAGACCAACTTTAAAATGAAAGCTAATTTAAAGGATAAAGAGCCATTAACATTAAAAGAATGGCGAAAAATGGATCTTGAAAAAAAAGTAAGAAAAGAAAAATCAGAAATGCCAAAATTTCTTTTACATGATGGACCTCCATATGCAAATGGAGAAATTCATATGGGACATGCATTGAATAAAGTTTTAAAAGATATAGTTATTAAATATAAAACTATGAGTGGACATAATGTACCATATGTTCCGGGTTGGGATACTCATGGTCTCCCAATAGAACATAAAGTTACAACTGAACTTGGCGAAAAAGCTAAACATATGACAAAACTTGAAATAAGGAAATTATGTAAAAAATATGCTTTAAAACATGTTGAAAAACAAAAAAAGGGATTTGAAAGACTTGGTATAAGAGGAGAATGGGATAATCCATATATAACTCTTGATCCAGTTTATGAATCAGGAGTTCTTGAGACATTAAAATCTTTGGTTGAAACAGGTAATGTATACAGAAATAAAAAGCCTATATATTGGTGTACTGAATGTCAAACGGCTTTGGCTGAGGCTGAAGTAGAGTATCATGATCATTCTTCTCCATCTATATATGTAAAATTTCCATTTGAAGATAAAAATACTTATATAATAATTTGGACTACAACTCCATGGACACTTCCTGCTAATGTAGCTATAGCACTTCATAGAAGTTTTGATTATGTAAAAGTTGAAGTTGAGGGTGAAAAATGGATAATGGCCGAAGCATTGGTTGAAAAAGTTATGAAAATAGCTGGAAAAGAGAAATATGAAATAGTTGAAAGATTTAAGGGAAAAGATTTAGAAAATAAATCTGCAAAACATCCGTTTATAGATAGAGAATCAAAAATAGTATTAGCAGATTATGTAACACTTGAAGATGGTACAGGATGTGTTCACACTGCACCAGGTCATGGAGCTGATGACTATATAACAGGATTAAAAAATAAATTACCAGTTCTTTCTCCAGTTGATTATAAAGGCGAATTTACTGAAGAAGCAGGAAAATATGAAGGACTTAAAATTTGGGAAGGAAACAAAGTAATAATTGAAGATCTCAAAAACAGTGGTTATCTCGTTGCATTACAGAATATAGAACATTCATATCCACATTGTTGGAGATGTAAAAATCCTATAATATTTAGAGCTACAGAGCAATGGTTTATAAGTGTTGATCATAATGGTTTGAGAGAAAAAGTTCTTGATGAGATTGATAAAGTTCAATGGATACCGGAATGGGGAGAAAAAAGATTTAAGGGTATGGTTCAAGATAAACCAGATTGGTGTATATCAAGACAAAGAGCTTGGGGAATACCTATACCTGCCATCAAGTGTGACGAATGTGGCGAAGTAACATTAACAGTTGAACAGATGAATCATTTTATAGATATAGTTAAAAAAGAAGGAACTGATTCGTGGTTTGAGAAAGACATAAAAGAACTCATACCAGAAGGATTTAAATGTCCTAAATGTGGTGGAATACATTTTACAAAAGAAGAAGATATACTCGATGTTTGGATAGACTCTGGAGCTTCTTGGGAGTCCGTTGTAAATTCAAGAGAGGCCTTGAATAAATACCCTGTTGATTTATATCTTGAAGGATCTGATCAACATAGAGGATGGTTCCAAAGTTCTATGTTCCTCTCAGTGGGTAAAAATGGAGTTGCTCCTTATAAATCTGTTCTCACTCATGGATTTATAAAAGATGAAGAAGGAGAAAAAATGTCAAAATCCAAAGGAAATGGAATAAGTCCTAATGATATAATTGAAAAAGATGGTGCTGATTTATTAAGACTTTGGGTTGCTTCATCTGATTACAGAGGAGATATAAGAATATCTTTTGAAATACTTAAACAACAAAGTGAAGTATACAGAAAATTTAGAAATACATTGAGATTCTTATTGGGTAATATATCAGATTTTGATCCAAATAATGATTATGTTGAATTTAATGATCTTTATGAAATAGATAAATGGGCTATGATAAGGCTTAATGATTTAATAGAAAAGGTTACTGGATTTTATGAAAATTATGAATTTTATAGAGTTCATCATTTACTAAATAATTTCTGTACTACAGATATGAGTTCTATTTATCTCGATATAATAAAAGATAGAATATATACAGAAGGAAAGAAGTCAAAACTCAGAAGATCTGCACAAACAGTTATGTATGAAATAGCTATGGCATTAACTAAAATGATGGCTCCTATACTAACTTTTACAGCCGAAGAAATATATAAATATCTTCCAGAAAGTGCAAGAAAGTATGACACAATACAATTAGAAGAATGGCCAAAATTAAATATAAATAAAGATGAAAATCTAATTCAAAAATGGAATTTAATACTTTCTGTAAGGGATGATGTTACAAAAGCTCTTGAAGAGAAAAGAAGAGAAAAATTTATAGGAAATTCTCTCGAAGCTAAAGTAATAATAGAACCTAAAAATGAAGAAATAAAAGAAGCTTTATCATCTACAGATCCTTATCTATTATCTGATGTGTTCATAACTTCTCAGATAGAAATAAATAATGTAGAAAAAGGATTTGAAGGAGAAAAAGTTAAGGTTGCCGTTGTTAAAGCAGAAGGAGAAAAGTGTGAAAGATGTTGGAAAATAGATCCAAAAACAGGTGAAGATGAACAACATGAAGGAACATGTCCAAGATGTGCAGCTGTTTTAAGGGGAGAAAGAGAAAATTAAATAATTGGCGTGGCTAAAAGCCACGCTCTCATTGAACTGAGGTGATAAGATTTGAACAATATATTTGTATTTATGGACTATCAAAACCAACCAGTTGACCCGGAATTAGTTGTACAAAAATTAGAAGAACATGGAAAATTAGTTGGAGGAAAAGCTTATGGACATTGGTCGAAATATCCGGCAACGATGTTTTCATTTTCAAGGCATGGAATAGAATTAATTGAAATGCCGGAAGATGGATTTGGAAACAAAAAAGGAAATGATATAAAACTTGCCGTAGACGCAATTGAAACAATGTTTTCTCTTCCCCATATTGAAACCTTTGTTTTGGTAACCGGAGATGCTGATTTTGTACCTCTTGTAAAAAAATTGAGGACATACGGAAAAACAGTTTATGTAATAGGTAGAAGTAAAAATACTTCTCCAGATATGCAATTTGCAGCTGACACATATATCCCTTATGAAGAAATAGTAAAATCTGAAAAAGTTAATTCAACTGATTCTTTTGAAGATTTAGTCGATGAAATGATAAGAATAATGGATGAAAAAAGTCTTCAACCAGATGAAACTGTTGTAAAAAGAATAGTAACTGGAATGGGAGTTTATTATGGAAACTTTGGATATAAAACTATGGGAGATTTTGTTGAAGGTCTTTTAAAAAATATAAGAAAAAAGATGTTCAAAGAATCTTATGAATATTCAGAGTATGAAGAGAATTATATGAGGTTTTTAGAAAGACTTGTTGCAACATCGAATACACCTTTTGATGTTGAAAAGCTTGAAAAAATAGCTAAATCAAGACATCAATGGATATCTAAAAACTCAAATTTAGATAGCCTTGAAAATTTTATCCAGAACATGATAGGTTCTGGAAAATTAAAAGAAACAAAAGATAAGTTTTTATATGTTCCAGCACCGAGAAGATGGGAAATAAAATATGATAAAATTCTTCCTTATCCAGAACTTAGAGCTGAATTTGGGAAACATGTATATGAATTATTTATGAAGAGAAAAGTAAGTACGATATCAGAGGCCTTACATGTTTCAAAAGAAAATTTAAATCTTACAAATAAAGTAATAGGTTCTTTTGGTATAGCATTAAAATTTTCTGGTATGTTTATCGGAAAAGATGGAAGTGATTATGTAAGTTTAAAAACTCCCGTTAAATTAAATGGGACATATGAAGAATTTAAACTCACGCTTGATACTTTTTATGTTAAAAGAATTTTGAAAGATGAAAATATAAATGAAGGACAGTTAGATAAAGTTTCAATACATGTTTTTAATGATAAAGATCATGAAAAGACGAAAAAGGTTTTGGATTTCATGATAAAAACAAAAGATGTATTCTATGAAAAGCCATATTATAAGTATAAAGATAAAAAATAATGACGTCAATGACGTCATTATTTTTTTAAGAATTATTATTTTATAAATTGTGTAAATGCAAAAGCTACACCAGCTGATATAACAACTGAGATCAATATATCTAATATATCTACTCCGCCATTTCCAGATTCTGCTACAGCTTTTTTATTAGCTTCTACTTCTTTTGAAAGTTCATCAACAGAGCTTTGAACTGTATTCAAAGAAGATTTTATATTAGAAATATCTTTTCTATTGGTATCTATATCAACTATAGAATTCTCAAGTGCTTTGATTTTACTTTGTACATCACTTATACTCATTGAATCAGATTTCATATCTATTTTAGAATTCAAATTAGATAAAAGAGTATTTATTCTTTCTATTTCTTTTTGATTTGAATATGTTTCATTAGAAACATTATTTAGTTTAGATTGAATAGATGTATTTGCAGAAGAAAGGTTTTGAATATTTTCCAATAAAGCATTATTTTCATTTTCCATTCTTGCAAGTCTTGTATTTATATTAGAAATAGAATCTTGATTTATAGATGAATTTGTCATATCTTTTACTTTAGATTCCAATTCATCTATTTTTACAGTTGCATAACTCAATAATTCATAAGAACTCTGTAATTGATTCAAAGAATTTTCAACTTTATTAACCCTAACTGATAAAGCATTAACCTCTGAATTAGAAGCTGAAGAAGTATTTCCAGATGACATAGAACTTACTTTTTTGTCAAGTTGAGAAATTTTTTCAGCTAAAGGAGCTATAAGATTTTGCTGTGTGTAATCGATAGTTCTTGATACAGTTAAAGTTAATTGATATCTATTAACTGTGTCCATACCTTTAAAGGTACCATCAGGATATCCTTCTAAAATACCGATAGAAGAAATTTTTTGTACAGCATCGTATGCCCAGTGATTAACAGGAACATCCTTAAATGTTTGGGCAAAAGCTGAACCAAAAGCTAACGTTAAAACCATTGTGATGATAAGTAGTTTTTTCACAACGACACCCCCTGTAAAATAGTTTTTTTCTATTACTATTTTATCATAAAAGATGGTAAAATAGTAATGTCCTTAGGCTATAATACATTAGCAAACTTAGAAAACAATAAAAAATTTTTATATGTTAGATGTTTTGGAGGTGTTCAATTTTGTTAAAAAGGACTCATACTTGTGGAGAATTAAATTCTTCAAATTCAGGTCAAGAAGTTATTCTAAATGGTTGGGTAGATAGAATAAGAGATCTTGGCGGAATAAAATTCATAATGCTCAGAGACAGATACGGTAAAACACAGGTTTTCTTTGATCCAAATGAAAATCAAGATTTATATCAAAAGGCTTTAAAACTCGGTAATGAATATACTGTATCAATCAAAGGTATAGTAAAAGAAAGACCAGCAGATGCAATAAATACAGACATGAAGACAGGTGATATCGAGATTCATGCAACAGAATTAGAAATCCTTTCAGAATCAGAAACTCCACCTATTTATGTTAATAGAGATGAAGAGATATCAGAAAATTTGAGATTAAAGTATAGATATTTAGATTTAAGAAAAGAAAAGATGCAAAAAAATATTATTTTAAGACATAGAGTAATGCAAGCGGCTAGAAATTATCTTTCAAACAAAGATTTTCTTGAAATAGAGACTCCATTTTTAAACAAATCAACACCAGAAGGAGCAAGAGATTTTGTAGTTCCATCCAGAATAAAAAAGGGGAATTTTTATGCCCTTCCACAATCACCACAAATTTTTAAACAACTTTTGATGGTTTCAGGTATGGATAAATATTTCCAAATTGCAAGATGTTTTAGAGATGAAGATTTTAGAGCTGATAGACAGCCTGAATTTACTCAAATAGATTTTGAAGCTTCATTTGTTGATAAAGAAGATATTTTTGAAATAGGAGAAGGCCTTGTAAAAGAATGTTTTGATAAAGGTCTCAATGTTGAAATAGAAACTCC
The DNA here is from genome assembly GCF_030445905.1 of Oceanotoga sp. NCBI lineage: Bacteria > Thermotogati > Thermotogota > Thermotogae > Petrotogales > Petrotogaceae > Oceanotoga > Oceanotoga sp. The sequence goes on from NZ_JASUSU010000006.1 coordinate 12,041, forward strand.
ATTTAAAAGAATGACATATAAAGAAGCTATGAACAAATATGGAAGTGATAAACCAGATACGAGATATGGTATGGAATTAAATGATATAACTGAATACTTTAAAAATACAAAAGCTAAATTCTTAAAAAGCGTAATAGATGAAAACGGTGTTATAAAAGGATTTTCAATACCTGAAAAAGCTAATGAATTTTCAAGAAAAAAATTTGATGAATTAACAGATCTTGCAAAACAATTTGGTGCATCAGGATTGATTTGGATATCAAAAGAAGAAAATAAAGATGTAAAATCCACAATAAAAAAATTAGCTGAAGAAGAAATTAATAATCTTTTAAATGATGGTATAATAAACGATGGAGAAGTCATGTTAATAGTTGCGGGAGAATTATCAAAAGTTAATAAAATATTGGGTCAATTAAGGGCAACTATTATAAGAGACGAATATGTTAAAAAAGATGGTTTTGATATAATGTGGATAACGGATTTTCCTATGTTCTCATGGAATGAAGAAGAACAAAGACTTGAAGCAGAACATCATCCATTTACAATGCCTAACGTTGAAGATCTTGAAATGTATAAAGATGAACCGCTTAAAATAAATTCTCAATCTTATGATCTCGTAATAAATGGCTATGAAATGGCAAGTGGAAGTGTCAGAATACATAGAAAAGATATTCAAAACAAAGTATTTGAAATAATAGGATTAAAAGAAGAAGAAATAACTGATAAATTCGGTTTTTTACTTGAAGCTTTTAGATATGGTCCTCCACCACATGCTGGAGCAGCATTGGGAATGGATAGATTAGTAGCTGTAATGGCAGGAGAAGATTCAATAAAAGAAGTAATAGCTTTTCCAAAAACAGCTACAGGTTCAGATCCAATGGCAGAAGCACCATCAAAATTATCTGAATATCAACTCAAAGAATTAAATATAATTTTAAAAAATGATTAGTTAAAGGAGTATAACTCCTTTAACATCTTATAATTTGAACAATTATTTAGGAGGGGTAAAATGGACTTTGTTATAACTTTTAGTGAAAATGAAAAAGCTTTTGTTGCAAAGGTATCAGGAGATATAGATGCTTATCATTCGGCAACATTTAAGCAAAAGATAATAGAACATATGGATAATATCGATAAGAAGATAATAGCTGTTGACCTATCAGAAGTTTCATATATAGATAGTGCGGGACTTGGAGCTATTGTATCTTTAATAAAAGAATCAAAAAAACATGAAAAAGAAGTAGTTCTTCTTTCTTTACAAAATCAAATAAGAAGAATATTTGAAATGACAAAACTTGATAAAATAATAAGAACAGAAGATACGATTGAAGAAGTTTAGAGAGGAAGGTAATCTTGATAAGAATAGCAATAGACGGACCAGCCGGTTCCGGAAAATCGACTATGGCAAAAATAATAGCGAATAAACTTAAAATTAATTATCTCGATAGTGGAGCTTTATACAGAATCATTGGTTATTATTGTGTTAAAAATAATATAGATCTTGAAGATAAAAAAAGCATAAAAGATATTTTACCTCAAATAAAAATAGACCTGAAAGATCATAAATATTTTCTAAACGATGAAGAAATATCCGAACAAATAAGAAATGCTGAATCAGGGAATTATGCCTCTATGGTTGCTAAAGTTCCTGAAGTAAGAGAAAAAATAAATCAAATATTAAGAACTATGTCTCAAGAGATGTCTACTGTGATAGATGGAAGAGACATAGGAACTGTTGTTATTCCTGATGCAGAGGTAAAAATATTTTTAACAGCTTCAGTTGAAGAGAGAGCAAAAAGAAGATATGATGAACTTTCTGAAAAGGGTAAAAAAGTAGATTATAAAAGTATATTAGAACAAATAATATTTAGAGATAAAGCTGATAGTTCAAGAAGTATAGCCCCTTTAAAGCCAGCTGAAGAAGCTATAAAAATAAATACTACAAATATGGATATAGAAGAAGTTACAAAAAAGATTATTGAAATAATAAAGGAAAAAAATCATGGAAATTAGAATTTCAGATAATGTTGGATTTTGTTATGGAGTGAATAGAGCATTTAATAATACAATTAAATTAAATGATAAAAAAAACATATATATGTATGGACAACTAGTACATAATAATTCTGTTATCGAAAAGATAACAAATACTGGAATAAAAATATTTGAGAATATAGATAATCTTCCAGAGAATAGTTATAAAAGCACAGTAATAATAAGAGCTCATGGAATAACGAGTAAAGAAAGAGAAATACTTGAAAAAAACTTCAAACAAGTCATTGATATGACATGTCCAATAGTAACAAACCTTATAAAACTTTCTAAAGGTATACAAGAAAAAGGATATTATATAGTAGTTTATGGTAAAGAAAGCCATCCTGAAATGAGAGGGTTAAAAGGAAATCTTTCTGAAGATAAAATACTTATAACAAAAGAGCCTTTAAAACTTCAAAATGAAAGCAAGGTGTGTATAATTTCACAAACTACGGTTGACTATCCTTCATTTAAAAAATTCTATTTAAAAATGCTGGAAATAAATCAATTTTCTGATATAATTATAAAAAATACTATATGTAGAGAGACATATATGAGAGAACAGCAAGCTCTGGAAATATCTCAATGGGCTGATAAAGTTTTTGTTATTGGAGGTAAAAACAGTTCAAATACAACAAAGCTTTATAAAATCTCTAAAATGAATTGTAAAAACTCTTATCATATAGAATCAATTGAAGAAATTAAAGAGGTTGTTATAAATAAAGAAGACAAAATAGGTATATTAACAGGGGCCTCTACTCCTTTATGGCAACTTGAAAACATAAAAAAACATATAGAAGGCAATATTTCTTAATATAAAAGGGAGGTTTATCGTTATGAACGAAAATTTCGAAGACTTATTGAAGGAAGAAGAAATAAACGAACTGAAAAAAGGAAAGGTATTAGAGGGAGTTTTATTAAATAAAAGCTCAGATGGTATATGGGTTGCTCTCGATGCCACAGGGGATGTTTTTGTTAAAAGAGAAGAATTATTAAAAAATATTTCTGAATATAAAATAGGTGAAAAAATAACTGTAAAAGTTATAAAAACAAATGATGCTGAAGGATTTAACACAGCATCTGAAAAAAGAGCACAGGCAGAAAAATTAATGGATGAAATAGAAGAAGGAAGCCTTGTAAATGTTAAATTTGAATCAAGAGCTAAAAATGGCTATATTGTATTGATAGAAAATGCAATAAAGGCGTTTTTACCAGGTTCATTATCGATGTTGAGACCAGAGGATGAAATGCCAAAAGATTCTCAAAGAATGAAAGTAATACAAAAAAGAGGAAGAAAAGTAGTTGTATCTAAAAGAGATGCAGTTGAAGAATCCATAAAAGAAGTTTATGAAAATTATAAAGAAAATATGATAGTTGAAGGTATAATTGAAAGCATAAAAGATTTTGGTGCTTTTGTTAAATTAAATGAACATGTTACAGCTTTAATACCGAGAAGTGAAGTTAGCTGGGATAAGAACACAAGAATAAATAAACAGCTTTCAGAAGGTGAAAAGGTAAGAGGTGTAATCATAAATCTAGATAAAAATGCTAAAAAAATATCAATGTCTTTAAAACAATTAAAAGAAGATCCATGGGAAGATGTTGAAAAGAAATATCCAATAGGATCAGTTCAAAAAGGAAATATTACAAAATTATTTCCATTCGGATTTACTGTAAAACTTGAAAATGCTGTTGAAGGATTGGTTCATGAATCTGAAATATTCTGGGGTAGAAAAGGAAAAATAGCCGATATTGCTTCAGAAGGAGATAGAGTAGAAGTAAAGGTATTAGATATAGATAAAGGAAGAAATAGAATAAGTTTAAGTTATAAACAGGCATTGGGAAATCCTTGGGAAGAAGCAGAAGAAAAGTATCTTGAAGGAAATATAGTTAATGGAATAGTGGAAAAAATACTTGCAAACGGAGCAATAATAAAACTTGAAGAAGGACTTACTGGATTTTTACATGTATCTGAATTATCTTGGAATTTTGTAGATAATGTTGAAGATGTTTTAAAAGAAGGAGAAAAAATAAAAGTTAAAATATTGAATCTTGATAAAGAAAATCAAAAAATAAAATTATCTTTAAAACAGGCCAAAGAAAATCCATGGAAATTGATATCAGAGAAAGTACAAAAGGGAGACATACTCACAGGAAAAATAACAAGATTTGTAGATAAAGGTGCTGTTGTATTGATAAATGATTATGAAGTAGAAGCTTTTATGCCTGGAAGTAAGGCAACAGAAAACAGAACAGACGATATAAAAGAAGTCTTAGAGGTAGGAAGCCCTATAACTGGAAAAGTACTCGATATAGAATTTCAAAGTGATCAACAAAGAGGAAACTTAGTTTTGAGTGTATTAGATTATATAAAAGAAAAGGAAAAAGAAGAAGGCTTAAAAATAATGGAAGAAATGAATTCTGAAGAAGAATAAAAGCTTTCCTTTTTTAAGGAGTGATCGACTTGTCAAATCCATTAGTATTAGTAGTAGGAAAACCAAATGTTGGAAAATCAACATTATTTAATAGAATAATAAAAGAAAAAAAATCAATAGTATTAGATTATCCAGGAGTTACAAGAGATCATGTATATGCTGAGGCGCGCTGGGATGAGCGTGCCTTCATGCTCGTAGATACGTGTGGAATATTTGAAGATCCAGAAGAAATAATTGCAAAACAACAAAAAGAAGTTGTATTAAATTCTATAAGAGAAGCAGCGCTCGTAATATTTGTGGTTGATGGTAAAAATGGATTGACTTCAGAAGATCATCATATAGCAGAATTCATAAGAAAAGCAGGAGTTGATGTGGTACTTGCAGCTAATAAGGCTGAAGGTTTTGAAAAATATGAATCTTTTATAAAACCCGATCTTTATCAATTGGGATTTGGAGAACCAATACCAGTTTCTGCCGAGCATAATAGAAATATAGATGAACTTTTGGATGAAGTTGTAGAAAAACTTGAAAATAAAGGAATCAGTATAAGATATGTAAAAGAAATTGAAGAAGATGAGAATACTATAAAAGTTGCTTTTATAGGGAAACCTAATGCTGGTAAATCTTCTTTATTCAATGCAATAACCGGCATGAAAAAGGCTATAGTATCAGATATTCCTGGAACAACAAGAGATACAGTAGATCAAATAGTGACTATAGATGAAAACACCTTTAAATTTATAGATACTGCTGGAATGAGAAAAAAGTCTACAGTTAAATATGGAACGATAGAAATGTATTCAATAATAAGAACTATAAAAACAATAGAAAAATCAGATGTAGTTGTTCTACTCATAGATGCAACTGAAGGTGTTACACAACAAGATAAAAAAGTAGCTGGATTGGCAGAAAACAATGGTAAAGGAACTATAATAGTATTTAATAAATGGGATTTAATAGAGCAAGAAAAAAGAGAAGAGTTCATAAATAAAGCAAAAAAAGAACTTTATTTTATAAATTATAGTCCTGTAATATTTACAGAGGCTAAAAATTCAAAGGGGATAAAAGAAGTAATAAAAAAAATAGTACAAGTAAATGAATCAAGAAATAGAGAAATAAGTACAAGTATTTTAAATCAAGCTTTAGAAAGACATATGATGATGACACCTCCTCCTATAAAGAAAGGAAAGAGAGTAAAATTATATTATGGAGTTCAAGTAGGTGTTAGACCTCCTGTATTTACTTTTTATGCAAATATGCCTAAAGAACTTTCTAAATCATATCAGCAAAGTATAAGAAATATGATAAGAAAGTATATAGACCCATTTGAAGGTTCTCCTTTATTTTTAAAGTTTGAAGAGAGAAAAAGGTAATTTGGGGGTGAATTAATGATATTATCTGCATCATTACTTATAATAATTTCATATTTTATAGGAACAATACCTTTTAGTTTTATAGTACCAAAACTAAAAGGTATTGATGTTCGTAAAAAAGGTAGTGGAAATGTTGGAGGAACTAATGTCTTAAGAAATCTTGGATTTGGATATGGATTAACAGCTATGGTTTTGGACTGTTTAAAAGGTTTAATGCCAGGTTTTGTTGGAGTTATGATTTATACAAATGAATCTTGGATACCATATTTAATGATCTTAGCAGCAGTTTTAGGACATGATTACTCTGTTTTTTTAAAATTTAAAGGTGGAAAAGGTGTAGCAACAACAGTTGGAGGATATATATCAACACATCCTCTATCTGGATTTATATTTTTTTTGATTTGGTTTCCAATAGCATTCAAAACTAAATATGTTTCTCTTGCATCTATAACATCTATGTTCGTTGTTGCTATACTTGTATTCATATTCGATTATAAAGCTGCAATAATATATCTTATTCTTGCTGGGATAAGTGCTTACAAACATAGAAGTAATATAAAAAGACTTATAAATGGAGAAGAAAACAAGACAGATATATTAAATATTATGTCAAAGGGTGTTAAAAAATGAAAAAAACTTTATGTATTATATTGATGATTATTGTGGGGCTTTTAGCTTTTTCAAATGAATTAAATAGTTCAGAAAAAAAATCCAGACAACTATTTTCAGAAAGTCTGGAATTACTTTTTAAAGAGAAAAAATTCGATGCAAGATTAAAATTAAATGAAGCTATGAATGGAGAAGTTTATTTAAATGATATTCCTAAATTTTGGTATTATGCGGCTAAACTTGATTTACAGCTTGGTTTAATAGAAAAAGCAAAAGAAGATATAAATAATATACTATTATTTACAAATCAAGATGAAGAAGTTGAAACACTTTTAAATTTTATAAGAACGATGGAAAATTTTTCATTAACAAATTATTCTACTCCATCATATTATGAAATAGTAAAAATATCTGGGAACAAGGATGCTTTTGAAAGATTTTATACAATAGATGATTTAGAAATAATAAATTCTACGGCATATTTATTGGATTCGAAAAACAATTTAATATTCAAATCAAATAACTTTGAAGAAAAATGGATAAAACTTCCAAAAGATAAAAAATTTAATACTATAGCTTCTGATAAAAATTTAAATAGAATATATCTTGGCTCTGAAAAAGGTATATATTATTTTGAACCAAGTACAAAATTTTCATATAAAGAAATATCAGAAGATTCTACACCTTTATTAACTCCTAATACTTCAGAAGAAAACTTCAAAATTTTAAAAGAAAATATTCAAGCATATATTTTAGGTGTAGATCGTGCAGGAAGAATAATAAGTTATAATCCATACTTAAACCAAATAAACTATACTGGCTATGATGGAAGTGACTTAAATATATTAAACTTCAAAAATGATGAAATATTTATAGATGGTAAGATATACAATAATAAAATATTCTTGCTTGAAAGAAAAAACAGACAAATATATATATATGATGAATTAAAAAATGCTATCATACAAAAGATAAAACTTCCAGATAAAGATTATCTTTCCATAGAAATATTACCATGGGGAAAAATACTTGTTTCTACTCTCGAAGATAGTATAGAAATAGAAAAAGATGGTGAGTTTTATAAACTTAATGATGAAGAGTTTATAGGAAAACTCAAAATAAAAAATGGAATATTTATAAAAAATAATCTTCAAAATTATGAAGTATCACTCAACAGATTATATAATCAAAATGATTTAAATATGTATAATTTAAATGTTTATGGATTAAATTTTAATAAAGAAGATTTAACTGTCACAGCAAAATTTAATTCGAATACACTTTCAGGTGAAATAATAGAATATCCTACAAAAGACATATCTGTTGAAGACTCTGGAGGAAGAGTTGCTTTTGACTATTATAGAATATATTCTAAAACTAATACATATGAATTTGAGAATATGGACGATTTTTTTCAAACTGGTATATCTCAAATAAAAACAGATTCAAAAATAATATTAAAAAATGAAATCAATCAAAATTTTGAAATAAAGAGTTTAATTCCAATATTAATAACGGGTAGTTCTATATATTATGTGAATTCAGAACAAGAAATACCTCAAAGTTTTATAGATATGATATATTATTCTGGCGGAATTATAATGCCTGAAAAATATCATGATTATTTGAAGGATTACTTAAATAATTCATACAAGCCTATGGATTATTTAAAATATAGTGTATATCCTCCATTAATAGAAGGAATAAAACAAACAAAGGTATCTTTAAATTTATCTGATAAAATTTTAAGCGATACATTATATTATTATACTGAAGGTGTAGGAAGTGAATGAAAATAAAGCTCGTGAGTATAATAATATGGGTAATCTTTTCATGCAAAAAAAAGATTATAATCAAGCTTTAGATTTTTATTTAAAAGCAATTTCTTTGTACGATGAAGAATCAGTATTCTACCATAATGCAGGAGTATGTTTACTCATATTAGAAGAAAAACAAAGAGCTATTACACTATTAAAACGTGCTTTTGAAAAAGGTACAAAAATAGATGAAACAGAACTTTATCTTGTAAGTGCATTATATGAAATAGAAAATTATTCAGATGTTTTATCATTTAAAGAAAAAAGAAATAATAAATACTATATAGATATAAACATGTTAAAATTGAAATCTGCCATAAAGCTTTCTAAAATTCAACAAGCAAAAAAAATAATAAATACTTTAAAAATGGCTGGTTTTAATTCTCAAGAATTAGAATTAATAGAAAATATGTTATGGAGATGAGGAGGAAATTAAAGTGAAAAAAACTAAGTTAATTTTCTTAGCTATATTATTGCTTCCAATTATAGCTTTTACATACAACTTAAGAGTTGGTGATGTTCTTGGAGTATGGGTATTTGGATATCCGGACTACTCTTCAAATAGTATTTATGTAGGTCCTGATGGAAATATAACAATTCCTCCAATTGGAAGAATCAATGTAGAAGGTAAAAATATTGAACAAGTTGAAAAAATAATAAATGAAAAAATAAAAGATTATATAAAATCTGCAAAAGTTACAGTTGGAATAGTAAACTATGCACCATTTAAAGTAAACATACTTGGTAATGTAGTAAAGAATGGTATGTTAGATATAAAAACAGATAAAATAAAACTTTCTGACTTAATAGCAATGGTAGGTGGTTTGAGAGAACCTTCAAAATCATCAAAAGCCATAATAAAATATTCCGATGGAAATGAAAAAACAGTTAATATAGATTGGATATTAAAAGGTGAAAATGGAGAAAATCCTTATATATACGAAGATACATTTGTTATCATTCCATATGAATTTACAAATAAAGTCAATTTATTTTCGGATTTTGGTACATATTCTTTAGATTATTATGAAGGATTGACATTAAAAACTCTCATATCAGAATCAAAAATTTCTTCTGATAGAATAGATGATGAAATAACTATAATTAGAGATGACGAAATAAGTAAATACTCATTCGAACAAGTAATAACAAAAGAAGATATACAATTAAAATCAGAAGATACCATCATAATAAAAAAAGCAGAAAATTATGTCTATGTAATATCAGAAACAAATTCGAGTAAAGTTCCATTTGAAAAAAATGAAGATATGACATTAAAAATATTGTTGATGAAACTTGGTATAAATCCTTCATATGTTGATGAAGTAACTATAGAAGATAAAGAAATAAAGTTGAACGAAAAACTTCAAAATAAAAGTTTTATAAACATAAAAATGAAGAAAAATTATGTTTATTTAACTGGTGCATTTAATTATAGTGGAAGAATGGGTTTTGAATTTGGAGAAGATATGACACTTATAAAATTGATATCACTTGCAAAAGGATTTAGTACAGAATTTTCTGGAAATATAACATTGATAAATCCTGATGGGAGTACAAAAAATTTATATATAAATCCAGCCAATCTTCAAGAATCAAATGAAATAAATATTTTACCTGGATCTACTTTAATAGCTCAAATGGAAGAAAAAATTATATATGTTATGGGAGATATTTCAAAAATAGAGACATATAAAAATGGAGACACATTGTATGATTTTGTTTTAAGAAATAATTTAAACAATTCATATACATTGAGATATAGAATAGAAAATGAAGAAAAAGAAATTGATTTGGAAAATATAGAATCATTAAAAGAAGTACCTTTAAAAGGAAAAGTATTCATAGAATTAACAAAAGAAAAAAATGATCAAGTGATAGTATATAAAGAAGGAAATATGGAAATTATAAACAAAAATATAGTAAGATTACAAGACGTTGTAGCTGCAGTAGGTGGATTTGCTCCTGTAGATGATGGAAATATAAAGGTTATGAAAAATGGAGAACAAATAGCAAATTATACCCAAGAAGATATAATAAATAATCCATTAATACAAATACCAAAGGGAAGTTATGTTGTAGTTCAACCAGAAGCAAAGTACTCTTATATAACAGTTATGGGTAATATAGCCCCAAGAAGTATAAGGACAGATGTACCTTTGAGTTTAGTAGAAATATTAGCTGGAACAAGTATAAAATGGGAATTCCAAAATAATATAATACTATATCCTATCAATGGAAATAAAACTATGATAGATATTTCAAATATAGAAGAATTGAGAAATAAATTTGTAGAACCAGGATCTATAGTATATGTACCAGATGTTGAAAACATATTCGTATATGTTTTTGGAGAAGTATCAAGACCTGGTATCGTTCAGTATATAAAAGGAATGACAACAGTTGAAGCTATATTAAAATCAGGTAATATAACTAAATCTGCTGAACTTGGAAGTGTGTATCTTTTCAAGGAAGGTCCTGAAAATGCTCCAGTAAAATTAGATATATCTGGAGTTATAAATGCAGCACCTTTAAAAACAGGAATGAATCCAGAATTGAAACCTGGAGATATAATATATGTACCTAAAAATGCAATTACAAATGTATTAGAAGTTGTATCTACAGTAACTACTTTTATGAACTTTGTAGATAAAGGTTTGAACATATATGGAAAGGTAAAATAAAAATTAATTATATAAAATATTGCATCGCCAAAAGACGGTGCAATATTTTTTTGATAAAAAATGATAATCATGTGATATAATAATATTATAATGAAACATGATTAAAAAATTATTATAAACAAACACCTTAAAAAAAGATAATTAATCATATTTAAATAAATGTATTTTAAATATTTAAGATATTATGATATAATTATAAATAGATTTTTCATATATTAATATAATAAAATTACATGGTATAATTTTAAATAAAAGAAAGAGGGGTGAACCGAATGGCCAGGAGACCAAATCCTGAACTAAGAGAAAAAAGAAAATTGGAATTAATAGAGTCTATAATAAACATCATCAATCAAAATAGTATAAGTGGAACTACAACGAGAAAAATAGCTACAGAGGCGAACTTAACTATAGCATCTTTACATTATTATTTTGGCTCAAAAGATGGAGCTATGGTAGAAACGGCGAGATATATACTCGATACTTGGATAAAAGATATATTTGAAACACCAGGAGAAATAGAAGACAAAATTTTAACCTTATTTTCACCACCAGATAAGATGGCAGCTTTTTCACAAATAATAACTTATCCTTATAGATCTAAAGTAACTTTATCAGATATACAGGGTATAGATGAAGAATTTAATTTGATAATAAAAGATATACTCAGAGCAAGGGGTTTTGATGTAGACTCTTCATTTACTATTGCAGATGTCATAAAAACATTTTTAATAGGTCTTGGATTTAAAGGATATGTATATCCAGAAGTTATAAAAGAAGAAGTAAAAATAGTAATAAATTTCTTTGAATTAAATAAAGAAAGAGAATAATAAAAAACCCGGCTGAAAAGCCGGGGTATTTTTTATTTAGCTAATTCATCTGTTTCAGCAAGCAATGTTTCTAAAGATCTTATAGTTCTGCTATAAGCTTCATCAGAATCTATTTTGTCATTTAAGAAATCAGAATAAATATTAGAAAGTTCCCCTCTTATATCATTCCAAGCTGCTGGTTTTGGATCTGAATAAGCAGTTTCAAGAGAATTTAAAGCTATTGTTGGTTTTTCATCTGTAGCTGTATAAACTTTCCACTGTTCTGTTTGTGTAACATCTTTTCTAACAGGAACATAGCCTGAATTTATAGCCCAATAAGCCATATTAACAGGATCCATTAAATATTTTAAGAATCTAAAAGCAGCTTCTTTTTCTTCATCTGAAGCCCATTTAAATACAGTTAAATCTGTACCAGCTATAGGAGAATGAGGAACTCCATCAACTGAAGGTAATGCTGACCATGTCCAACCATGTTTTCCTTGAGAAGATCTATCGGCATAACTCTTACCAGCTATAGTTCCCATATAAGCAGCTATTTGACCTGAACCGAAAGGACCATCAAGATATCCACCTTGGAATAAAGCATTATCATTTTCTTTTAATTCTTTGACGATACTCAAAGCTTCTTTAAATTTAGTTTTATCTAAAGAAACAGCATATTTTCCATTTCCTTTATCTACTAATATTCTCTGATCATAAGCATATAATAGTAATTGGAAATCATCAACGAAAGTTCTTGAACCTAATCCATATTGATCTACATTTCCATCTTCATCAATATCTTCTGTTAAGTATTGTGAAACTTCAATTAAATCATCAAAAGATTTTGGTGGTTCAACTCCATATAAATCAAATAAATCTGTGTTGTAATAATAAGTATAAACAGATTTATTATAAGGCATAGAATAAATATTTTCATCCCAAGTAGACATTTCTTTGAAAACATCATATATTTCATTATCCCATGCATCTTTCATTTCTTTGTCATTTTCGATGTATTCATTTAATGGTTGAATAACATCTGAGAATAAGTACTTTGCGATCCAGTTACCATAAGCTTGAGCCATAGTAGGTAATTCACTTCTTGTACCTTGATTATAAGCAGTTATGGTAGATAATAATTTCTGGTTTAAAGCTGAGTAGTTTCCAACATAAATAGGTTTAACTTCAATATCAGGATTTTCTTTATTAAAGTTTTCGATTAGATAAGATAAAGTTTCTCCTAATCCACCACCCATAGCATGCCAAAATTCAAAAACTACTTTTTCAGAAAAAGCAAAACTAAAGATTAAAACAGTTAAAAGTACTGCTAAAAGCTTTTTCACCAAGAGCACCTCCCAATCAAAATATGTGTTTAGTTAAGGTTTAATGAGATCAAAAATGATTTTTTTTATGTATTTTAAATCATCATAATTATTTTTTATTTCAATATCATGAGGACCAAAATCTAAGTTTTTTTGACTTTGGACAATTGAAAGAGCTTTATCTAAAGTCAAAGCTCTTTTCTGGGTGAGTCTTTTAATTCTTACTTTTTCATCTGCATCAACAAAAATTATTTTATCACACAGGGTATGAAGTTTTATTTTAAATAACAATGCTGCATCTATAATAATTATATCATAGTTTTTTAAATCTTTTTTTATAAAAGTTTCAATTTTATTAAACATTGCGGGATGTACAATAGAATTAAGTATATTTAATTTATTTTCGTCTTTAAATACAATCTTTCCCAACTCTTTCCTATTAATTTCATCATTTTTGAATATAGAAGATCCAAAGGTATCTTTAAGTTTATCCTGAACAAAAGACAGGGTTAGTACATCATGACCTACCCTGTCAACATCTATTACATAAGTTTTATCAAAATTATTTTTTATAATGTTTGAAACAGTAGATTTTCCAGAACCAGCAGGTCCAGTTAAACCTAAAATCATAAAATCACCTGTTTCTTTCCTTCCAATTTACTCATAACTTCTTTTTCCATATTTTCATAACCTTTTCTTCCCATTAGAGCATAAGTAACTTTTTTACCAAGTTCTACTCCAGGTTGATCATATGTGTTTATATTGAGTAATTTTCCCATAACAGCAGTTTGAAATTCATAAGCAAAGAAAAATTGACCTATATTATAAGGATTTATGGCTGGAAAAATAACTTTCATATTAGGTCTTTTATGTTCAACTAAAGCGTATTCTGTTCCAGTAAGTTCAGTATTTAGAAGATTTGAAAGTCTTTTACCACCCAAGTAATTCAATTCTGGAATATCACAATGTATATTTGGAATAGTTATTTCTCTATCAAATCTTTCAAGTTTTAAAAAAGTAAATACTTTATCGAAAGGACCTTCATTGTATAATTGAACTTGTGAATGTTGGTCAGTTGCTCCAAGTGCTTTAACTGGAGTTTGTCCAACATGTACTTCTTTGCCATCTAAATCTACTTTTTTACCAAGTGATTCAGCCCATAATTGTCTATACCAATCAGCTAATAGAAGTAATCTGTTTGAATAAGACATCATAACAGAAATATTATACCCGTCATTGTATAAGATATAATGAATTAAAGCGTTCAATGCTGCTGGATTTTCCCAAACATCAGTATTTATAACTTTATCATACATATCTTTTGCACCATTGAAAAGATCTATTATATCTATTCCACCCGCAACAGCTGATAAAAGACCAACAGGTGTTAATACACTAAATCTTCCACCAACTTCTGGAGGAATTTCAAGACATCTTATGTTTTCTTCTTCTGCTATCTTTCTCAAAATTCCATTTTCTGGATCTGTTGTGAACAATAAATTTTTTGAAGGTTTAACACCATATGTTTCAAGTATGCCCCTTGCTATCAAATAATTTGACATTGCTTCTGCTGTTGTACCAGATTTTGATATGACATTAAATAAAGTTTTTTTAGGATCTATTTGATCTAAAACGGATGCTATAAAGTCTGGATCTACATTATCTAAAATAAAAACTTTAGGAGTTTTTCTATCACATGAATTCATGGAATTATAATTCAAAGGATTCAATGCTGTTTGTAAAGCTTGATTTCCAAGTGCTGATCCACCTATTCCAAGAACAACTACACTTTCAAAGGATTGAACAAGATTTTTAATATCGAGTACATTATCTATCCATTTTCTATTAAAAGGAACACTCATGAAACCAGGTTTTTCTTCTATAATTTCTTCAATGATACTTTTAATTTTATCTTTGTGATCATTAATTTGATCTTCTGTTACACCAGTTTCTACATTAGGTTGAAAGAGATTTGTAAAATCAAATTTTATACCTTTCATAAAAGACCCTCCCTAAAATTGGATTAAACTTTCAACTAAAACATTTTGAAGTTTTTCCCTCGGATTTAAAAAAGCAAGTTCTGCAAAAAATAAAGTAGCTACTACTTCTCCACCACATCTCTTGACTAATTCTATTATGGCTTCAGTAGTTCCTCCAGTTGCTAAAATATCATCTACAATAATAACTTTTTGACCTTTAGATATAGCATCTTTGTGCATTTCAAGAGTTGCTGAACCATATTCGAGCTCATAAGAAATGCTAACCTTTTCTGAAGGCAATTTTCCAGGTTTTCTAACTGGAACAAATTCTTTACCCATTTTATATGCAAGAGGTGCTCCAAATATGAAACCTCTTGATTCAGGTCCTATTATTACATCAAAATCTATATCTTTTACTGTACTTTCGAATTTATCAATAATATATTTGAAAGCCTCTGGACTTTTTAAAGCTGGAGTTATATCTTTAAAAATAATACCTTTCTTAGGGAAATCTGGAATATCTCTCACATAATCATTTATGTTCATTGAAAAATCCTCCTTTAAACTTGTAATATGAACAAAACTATTCACAAAAACAAGGTTTATTTTATCATATTAGTGTTAATAATAAATTATAATCTAAATATTTAAATTATATAGACCCAAAAAAGGAAAAACCAAACCAGTATAATTATACCTTCAAAAAGAATCTTTTTCAATTGATTTATAATATATTTGAAAAAAGTCTTCCAAAAGATTCTAAAAATATTATGAATATATTTTTATTTTCAAAATAATTATAATTTATTGCTCTACTATTTAGGAGGTTATTTTCAAATTCCTCATCAAGAATTCTTGTCATTTTATCATCATATATCATTGCATTTATTTCATAATTCAGTTCATAACTTCTAATATCCATATTTGCAGTTCCTATAGAACATATTTCACCATCTATACTTATAGTTTTAGAGTGTATGAAATACTTATCATTTAAAAAATATATCTTTGCCCCTGTTTCACTTATTTCTTGCAAATAAGTCATAGATGCAAATCTTACGAGATAATGATCTATATTGGATGGAAAAAGAATTTTAACATCTATACCGCTTAAAACAGCAACTTTTAAAGCTGAAAGAACTTCATCATTTGGAATAAAATAAGGTGTTACTATATTTATATTTTTCTTTGCCAAATTTATCATTTGAAGAATTCCTTGCATTATAGAAGGATTTTCTGAATCAGGACCACTTTTTATTAATTGCATTTTAATATTATCTTTTGTTTGTTCATGTATTTTAAAGTATTTTTCATAATTACCTTTGATAAAATTTTTTTCTTTATATAATTTTTTTATTCTATTAAAATCATCAAGAAAAGATGCTTGAAGACCATATACAAAATCACCAGCAACTCTTATATGAGTATCTTTCCATATACCAAGTTTTTTACTTTTTATATATTCATCACCAATATTAAAACCACCAACATATCCAATTTCACCATCTATAACTATAATTTTTCTATGATTACGATAATTTATTAAAGTATTAAAAGGTTTTAATATTGGAGCAAGAAAATAACTATAAAATACAAAGTCAATATTATTTTTTTTCATTTCTTTTATAGCTTTTCTTTTTAAATCTACAGAACCCACTTTATCAGCTATTATTCTTACTTCTACACCCTCATTGGCTTTTTTTATAAGTGCTTTTATTATTTTAGAACCTATATCATCATTTTTGAATATATAATATTCTAAATGAATATGATCTTTTGCTTTTTCTATATCCTCAATAATTCTTTCAAAAAGAGAATTTCCTTCTGAGAATAATTCGATTTCATTGTTTCCATATAATGGAGAAAAACTATTATTTGCAAATAGTTCTGTTAAAGGTTCATACTTTTTTATTTCTATTTTAGTATTATAAATATTAAAAAGCTCTTTTGTTATTTCATCTGTAGTTGTATTTAATTTATTTTTTTTCTTTTTCCAATTCCTACCAATTAAAAGGTAAAATAAAATTCCGATGGGAGGAAATAAAACGAAAATTATAATCCAAGTTAGAGTTTTTTCTGGTCTTTTTCTTTCCATTATTATCAAAAATGTCGTAAAAACTGCATATATAACATAAATTATAGAAGGGATGTCTGTAAAAAGTGGAAAATACATATTTTCACCTCTTGAGTTTATCGAATATATTATATTATACCTTATTAATCAAAATAAAAAGTCTCCATCATTGAACTGATTTAAATCAGTTTACAATGGAGACTTTTTAATATATTTTAAATAATTATCTTAATTTAAATTTATCTATCAATTGTGCAAAACTTTCAGATAATGAGGCCAATTCTTCTGAACTTGCACTCGTTTGTTGAGCTCCTTCGGCTTGATTTGTTATAGAAATAGATGCTGCTGAAAGATCTTCTGAAATTTGATTAACTATTCTTGCTACTGAGTCCATTGCCGAGCTCATTTCTTCTGCCGATGCACTTTGCTGTTCTGAACTTGCTGACATATTTTCAATAGATGATCTCATTAATTGTACTTTTTCTAATATAGAATTAAATTCATCTGATATTTTTTTGATTTCATCATCGATTTCTTTTATAGTTACAACTGTATCTTCTGTTGAAGTATTAACATTTTTTGTGCTCGATTGAATTTCTTTTAGTATAGCTTCGATCTCTTCTGTAGCTTTTCTGGATTCTTCTGCCAACTTTCTTATTTCATCGGCAACTACTGCAAAACCTTTTCCAGCTTCACCGGCACGTGCAGCCTCAATAGCAGCATTTAAAGCAAGTAATTTGGTTTGTTCTGTTATAGAACTTATTGCATCGACAATTTCACCTATTTTATTTGATTTTTCTTCAAGTAATTTAACATCTTCTTCAGTTTTTTTAGATTTTGTGACAGCATTTTTTACAGTGCTTGAAATTCCGTTTATCGAATTAACTCCCCTTAGAGCAGAGCTATTAGTATCATTTGATTGTTCATTTAATTCTGCAGCAGCTTTTGAAATAGCCTGTGCAGATGCCGCAACTTCTTCAACGCCTGAATTTACTTCTTCAACGTTTGCTGCAGCATTTTCAGCTGAATGGGTTATTGAATTAACCTGAGCAGATAATTCTTCGGCTGTTGCACTCGTTTCTTCTGCAACTGATGCGAGATCTGCAGATGAATCATTTATATTTTTAGAAGAATCTTGCATATTATCTATTATTGTTCTCAAGCTTTCTATCATTTTTTCAAAAGATTTTGCAAGTACTCCAATTTCATCTTTTCTATTAACTAATTTCTTATCAACATCTGTGGTTAAATCATTTTCAGCTACTCTATCTGCAACAATAGAAACTTCTTTTATAGGTTTAACTATTTTAGAAGTAATCAAAAGTATTATTAAAATGACAACTGCGAGAGATACTATTGAAATTATTATAAGCGAAGTTATAAGTATATTCAATCCACTCAATACTTCTGATTTAGGAACAGAAATTATATATTTCCAACCATTTAAAAGTGTGGAATATCCAAAGAATTTTTCTTCATCTTCGGTATAACCAGATTTGGAATTTTTAAGTGTTTCAGCCAATTTTGAAGTATTACCTTCTAATTCTTTATGTACTATCAATTTATTATCATTATTTACTAGATATGCATAGCCTGTATCATATACTTTTTCACTTAAAACAAGATTTTTTATATCATCAAATAAAAAATCCATTCCTGCAACGGCTATAAATCTACCATTGATTATAATAGGTTTTGCATAAGTTATTAGCATAGTTCCATCCCAGTCATATGGGTCTGTGAAATAATTTGTTTTTGTTTTCTTTGGGACAAAGTACCATACCATATCATCTCTTGATTCTACAAAATTTTCTTTTGGTGTTGTTGGTTGTAATACATAATCATTTTTATCTGCTTTATAATATACATTATAAGCTTTATCTGTATAATCTGGATCAAAGTGAATATATGAAGAATCATTTCCTTGAGTACTTATAGCAATATTTTTCATAAAAGGTTTTATTGATTCTGTAAATTCAGCCATATAATCATCATCATCAAGTCTTTTTGTATCTATTTCTGCTTTAATATAATCTTCTATAGCATCAACTTTTAAAGTGACCTCTGAAAGTATGGAGTTGAAGTCTAAAGTAGCTGTTTCAGCCATGTGTTCAAGCCTTGAAGTTGCTTCAGCAGTTATAGCTTTTGAACCTTCATATAAGGTGAAAATCACGAGTGTTAAAGTCATCAATACTATAGTTATTATTGTAGGTATTAAGATTTGTTGACTAATTTTTTTCATATTAACCCCTCCATTTTTAGGTTTATAAAAATATATAATCTTTATATTAACTATATAATAATATTATATTATTAATAATATAACTTATGTAAAAATTATACCACAAAAAAATACAACTTTTAAAGTAAAAAAATTAAACATTTTAATTTTTAAAACTTTATTAAGAATAAAAATATAAAATTAATATATTTCTTTATATTATCGGTTGATATAATAAAGAAATTAGGAATTTAATATAAAAATAATCAAAGTTCAAAAAAAATTAATGTAACGATTTTTTGGTTGAAGAATTAAAAAAACCTATACTTGTGTATGTATCAATATTTAGTGTTGAAAAGGTAAAATTTGAAAAAAAACATTATATATAGTATAATTAATTCAAGAAAAATAAATCATACTACTTATAGTTAATTGGAAGTATTATTTTATAAAACTTATTTTATTAAATAATGCTTTTATTTTTTTGATGTTTTTTTAGGAGGGTTAATATGGATATAATAAATAATTATTTGAATCAAAGTGATTGGAAAGTAAAAGAAAATTCTAATATGCAATATTCTTTACAAGGATTAAATAATCATATTCATCAGGAAATAATAAAGAATTACTGGTTAGAAGAAGTTTATGATAATTATAATTCTAAAATTAAAGATTATCATAAAAGAGGAAATATGCATATACATGATCTTGGATCTTTATCGAGTTATTGTGTAGGCTGGGATCTTGAAGAGCTTTTAAGAAAAGGTTTCAATGGAGTTGAAAATAAAGTTGCTTCTGGCCCTGCAAATCATTTGAGAACTGCTTTAATGCAAATAGTCAATTTTTTATATACAATGCAAGGGGAAGCTGCTGGAGCTGTGGCCTTTTCAAATTTTGATACGCTTTTGGCACCTTTCATATATTATGATTCATTAAAATATGAAGAAGTTTATCAAAGTATGCAGGAATTCATATTCAATATGAATGTGCCTACAAGAGTTGGATTTCAATCACCATTTAGCAATATAACTCTTGATATATTTGTACCAAATACTTATAAAAATAAAAAAGTAATAATAGGTGGTAAAGAGAAAGATAAAACATATGAAGAGTTTCAAACTGAAATGAATATGCTCAATAAAGCATTTATAGAAGTTATGATGAAAGGCGATTATGATGGAAGACCTTTTTCATTTCCTATACCAACATATAATATAACAAAAGACTTTTCATGGGATGATGAAGTTTCAAATATGATAATGGATATGACTATGAAATATGGTACCCCGTATTTTTCAAATTATGTAAATTCAGATATGAGCCCCGAAGATGCGAGAAGTATGTGTTGTAGGTTGAAACTTTCAAATAAAGATGTTAAAGAACATATGGAACAACTTTCTTTTGGCTTCGTGAATGATACAAAAGATGAAGAACAAGCAGATGAAGTTAAAAGAAGGGGTGGATTATTTGCATCTAACCCTCTTACAGGATCTATAGGTGTGGTAACTCTAAATATTCCAAGGTTGATGTTTTTATCAAATGGAGAAGAGAAAAAATTCTTTGAACTTTTAGATGATACTATGAATATTGCTAAAGAATCACTTGAAATAAAAAGGATTAATGTTGAACAATGGACAAAAAGTGGACTTTACCCATATACTAAAGTTTATCTCGATGGAGTTTATAAACTCACTGGTCAGTACTGGGCAAATCATTTTTCTACGATAGGTTTTGTTGGAATGCATGAAGGTTTATTAAATTTTGGTATTGAAGATGGGATATTGAACCCAGAAGGTAAGATTTTTGCACAAAAAATTATGGACTATATGTTAAAAAAACTTGAAGAATATAATAAAGAGACGGGGAATCTTTATAATCTTGAAGCTTCACCAGCAGAAGGTACGAGCTATAGACTTGCAAATCTTGATTTTAAAGAATTTGGTGCAGATATAATACAATCTGGTGATGAAGATACTAATTATTATACAAATTCAGTACACCCTCCTGTGAAATTTTTTGAAGATCCTTTTGACTTATTAGAACATCAGGAAGGTCTTCAAGATAAATGGACTGGTGGAACAGTTTTACATATATTTGTTGGAGAAAAAATAACAGATAGAGATGTTTTAAAAGAATTTATAAAAAAATCATTTGAAAATCATACATTACCTTATATGAGTATAACACCAACATTTTCTATATGTAAAAATCATGGATATATTTCTGGAGAACATTTTGAATGTCCTATATGTGGAGAGAAGTCTGAAGTTTATTCAAGAGTAGTTGGTTATTATAGACCTGTTCAAGCTTGGAATAAAGGTAAACAAAAAGAATATGTTGAAAGAAAGCAGTATACCATATAGTGTTTCAAATATTGGAGGAATTCATATGTATTGTGGATATAGATCTTTTAGTTTTGTAGATTATCCTAAAAAAATATGTTCAGTTCTTTATACTTCAGGATGCAACTTTAGATGTCCATGGTGTCATAATTGGAAAATAGCTTTTGAAAAAGAAAAAAATTATATAGATGAAGAACAACTTCATAAATATTTAAATAAATCTAAAAAGAGAGTAGAAGCCCTCTGTATAAGTGGAGGAGAACCTACTATATATGAACAGTTATATGAAAGTATAAGGGATATAAAAAATAAATTTAATTTTTATATAAAATTAGATACAAATGGTAGTAATCCAAAACTTTTGAGTAAAATTATTAAATCAAAAAATATAGATTATGTTGCTATGGATATAAAATCGAAGCCAAATAAATATAGCGATCTCACAGCTGTAAAAAATTATTGGGAACAGGTATATCAAAGCGTTTGGATGTTGAGAAATTCTGATATTGATTATGAATTTAGAATGACTTATGTTCCAGGATTATCCGATGAAAAAGATATAGAATTTTTTGAAAATTTTCTTTTAAATTCTGAAAAAGGTTATATAACAAATGCAAAATCTACAGAAATTTATAATATTGAAAAAAATGAAACTATAAACACAGATAAGCTAATAATGAGATAAAACTGGTATTAAATACCGTTTTATCTCGTTTTTTTAAAATGTATACTTTATGATAGAATATATTCGTAAAATTAAATAAATTTTTTTAGGTGACGGAAGTCTTAATAGAGAATTTGGTGAAAAGCCAAAACGGTCCGGCCGCTGTGAGCAGATACGAAAGTTCCATAAACCACTGATATTATTCGGGAAGGGGAACGATTAGGTTTGATGCTGTAAGTCAGAAGAACTACCTAAAAATTTATTCTGTGCTTTCTCCGGGATTGGAAAGTAAGAAAAATAATTGTATATTTAAAAATACAATAATTCTTTCTTGCCATTTTTCGGAATGGAGAGAAAGAATTTTTTTTTGGGGAGGATATAGGATGAATAAACGGATTATCAAGGAGTATACATTATCGATTATTGGAGTTTTTTTAACAGCTGTTGGATTAGTATCTTTTTTAATGCCATACAATATAGCAGCAGGAGGTGCAAATGGAATAGCAATAGTTATAAATGGATTTACAAATATTCCAGTAGGGATTTTGATGTATGGTGTTAATATAGTTTTATTTTCAATAGCTTTTATTTTTATTGGAAAAGAGTTTGGGTTCAGAAGCATTTTTTGTACATTTTTATTAAACTTTTTTGTGGATTTTTTAGATAGAATCGTTCCATTTCCAAAATATAATGGTGATGATATGTTTTTAGCAGTTTTTTTTGGAGTTATAATATCAGCCATTGGAATGGGAATAGCATTTTCTGTTAATTCTTCGACTGGTGGAACTGATATACTTGCAAGAATAATGAATAAATATACAGGATTGCCACTTGGAATATCACTTTTATTATTAGACTTAATAACAGGTATTGCTGCTGGTACTGTATATGATTTGAGAGTTGGAATGTATTCAATAGTTTCTGTAGTATTTAACGGACTTACTGTAGATTTTGTTATGAAGAGCATGAATACAAGTAATATATTGACAATAATTTCTGAAAATACAGATGAAATAATAAATTATATATTAAATAATCTTGATAGAGGAGCATCTATAATAAAGGCTCAAGGTGCTTATACCAATCAAGAAAAAAATTTTATATATGTTGCAGTTAATAAAAAACAAAGGGGTGATATAGTTAGAAAAATTCAAAAAATAGATCCAAAAGCATTTATAATAATACAAGAAACTCTTGATGTAATAGGTTATGGATTTAAAAATTTTCATAACTTTATATAAAAATAAGGAGGTAAATGATGAAAATTCATGAATTTACAGGAAAGAAACTTTTGAGGGAATATGGTATAAATATCCCACAATCTCAATTAATAATAGATAAAATTCCCGAAAAAAGATTGATACCCAGTGTTGCAAAATCTCAAGTTTTAGTTGGTGGAAGGATGAAAGCTGGTGGTGTATTATTTATAAAAAAAGAAGATGAATATACAAATACTATAAATGAACTTCAAAATAAAGAAATAAAAGGAGAACTTCCTTATGGAATACTCGTTGAAGAACTTATAAATATAAAAAAAGAATATTATATATCTATTTTAATAGACAGAGAAGATAGAGATATAAAATGGGTATTTTCTTATGATGGTGGTATAGAAATAGAGAGTTCAGAAAATATAATAAAAGGTACTTATAATGAAGTATTTCTTAAAGCACCGAGAAAAATAAAAGAAATAATGCCTAATTTATATAATCTCTTTATAGAGAAAGATTTAACATTATTAGAAATAAACCCGATAGTTGAAACACAAGATGATGAAATTTATGCACTCGATTGTGTTATGCATGTTGATGATAATGCAATATATAGACAGAAATGGTCTCAAAGATTTCTTGAAAAAACAGATTATAATTTTCACTATGTAGAATTAGAAGGAGATATAGGGGTTATAGGATGTGGTGCTGGAATAGTAATGGCTACTATGGATACTGTTAGCAATTATGGATTAAAACCAGCCAATTTTTTAGATATAGGTGGTGGAGCAGATAAAGAAACTACATTAAAGGCTTTAAATCTTTTAAAAGATAAAGGAATAAAAAATATAGTTATGAATATATTTGGTGGAATAACTCAATGCGATATAATAGCTCAATCTATAGTAGAATTTGAGAAAAAAAACGAAGATATAAAACTTTTTATAAGGCTTACAGGTACTAATGAAGAAAAAGGAAATGAAATACTCTCTGAGAATAATTTGAAAAATTATGAAGATATGGATACTATGATAAAGGCTTTAAAAGGATATTTAAGGGAGTTGGAAATATGATAAATGGAAAAGAAAGAGTATGTGTTCAAGGAATAACGGGAAAATATGGACAATTTCATACAAAAAAAATGAAAGAATATGGAACTAATATAGTATGTGGTGTTTCAAAAAATGATCTCATAGATGAAGTGTATGACATTCCTGTATTAAAAACTATGAAAGAAGCTGTTGAAAAATATAATGCTGATACATCAATAATTTTTATTCCAGCTAAAAATGTAAAATCAGCTGTTTTAGAAGCTATAGAAAGTGGTATAAAAAAGATAATAATAATAACTGAACATGTACCAGTTCATGATATGCTTATAATAAAGTCTAAAGCAGATGAAAATAAAGTTTTAATAATAGGACCGAATTGTCCAGGTATAATACTTCCAGAAAGATCTAAAATAGGTATAATGCCAGAAAAAGCTTTTAAAAAGGGAGATATAGCTATAATATCAAAAAGTGGTACTTTGATGTATGAAATTGCAGATTATCTTTCAAATAATTCAACAGGTATAAGCATAGGGATTGGATTAGGTGGAGATATGATAATAGGAACTGGATTGAAAGAAGCTTTTGATTATATAATAGAAAATAAAATAAAAAAGGTTATAATAATAGGTGAAGTTGGTGGTAGTGAAGAAATAAAAGGAATAAGATATGCTTTAGAAAATAATTATGATGGCAAAATAAAAGCGTTTTTTGCTGGTCGAACAGCACCGAAAGGAAAAACTATGGGACATGCTGGAGCTATAATTGAAGGATATGAAGGAAGTATAGAATATAAAGAAAAAGTATTGAGTGATTTAAATATAAAGGTTTGCAAGAGTATCAAAGATTTAATATCGTAAAACATAATCCTCAAGTAGATTTAATTAACTTTATCTACTTGAGGATATTTTAAATCTGAATATATTACTTATTAAAATGGAAAAAATGGATAAAACTATTAATGAAACACCGACATTTGAAATGTCTGCTATCAAACCCATGAAAAATATCATTATGGCTGTAAAAATCGTTTCAAATTGAGATTCTGTTGATAAACCAGTTGCCATAGATTTTAGGTCAATTTCTTGAGAAACTTTTGAAACTGCTATTGGTTTTCTCAAATTTTCTATTATATATATTAAAAAGAAAAATATTGTGGATAAATAATAAAGTTCAAATACAAAAAATATACCGCTCATCATACCTGATAAAAGACCAATAATCATAGTTAAATTTAAAGGTTTTTCAAGTGTTTTATATTTTTTTACTATTTTAGAAGAATTTTTTGAAGAAATTGCAGTTAAAATATAAAGTATAAAATATACAATTCCAACAAATATAGAAACTCTTTTTTGATCATTTAAAAATAAAAATATAGGAATATTTAAAGCCAACATCTTAATTATGGGCTGTAAAAAATCTTTCATGCTTTTATAATAACCCGCATAAAAAGATGAATTTATTATAGCTTTTAAAAACTCTTTATTTTTAAAAGAGTTAAAAATCCCTTTAAAAACATTTTTAAAATGTAATTTTATATCTTTTAAATTTATTTTTTGAATATCTCCATCGAGTTCTTTGGGATATGTAGAAAGATTTATTAAATCTATAAAATAAGGTATTATAGAAGCTAAAAATATCATAGAATAATTGCCAGCATATAAAACTAAAATGGCAGCAATTATAGATGAAATAGCTGATCCTATTTGTGACCATGATCTCGTATTTCCATAATATTCAACCTTATAATCTTTCCAGTTTTTAAGACTTAAGTATTCCATTATCATAGCCTTATGTGTACCAGAACGAAATGTTTCTCCAAAAGAATAGAAAATCATAGCAAAAATAAATATAAAAAAAGACTTTGATACATAAAATATAAAAAAAGATACTATGTATGATAAAAAAGAAAATATCATAGATCTTCTTCGGCCTAATCCATCTGCAACTATACCTGTAGGTATTTCTAATAGATTTATCAAAATTTCTCTTATTGCATAAAGAGAACCTATTTCTGTGAAAGAAAGACCTTTTTCCTTTAAAAATAACATGAAAAAAGGTTCAAAAAATCTCAAATTCTTAAAAAAACCATACATACAGAACTTATAATATTGTTTATCTTTTTCGAAATTATTTTTCATCTTTTCCTCCCGATGTATAATATAGATTAATTATAATATATTTTTGTTATAATTAGTTATTGGGAGGGATTAAATGAAAGCATTAATAAGCATATTATCAGAACCTCATTTTTATATAATAAACAAAATCTGGGATGAACTTGAAGATAATTTTGGAGTAAAAAAAATAAAAGATATATTTCCATATCCCCATTTTACTTGGAATATAAGTGGAAATAAATTAGAAAATATAGAAGAAATTCTTTTGAATAAGATTTCAATTTTAGAACCTTTTGAAGTACAAACAAGTGGTTTAGGCATATTTACAGGAGATCGAAATGTTCTATATGTCCCAATAAAATTGAGTAGAAAATTATATGCATATCATAAATATATTTGGGAAATATACGAAGATAAAAGTCAAAATGTTGAATATTATTCTCCCGAAGAATGGTTTCCACATATAACTCTCGCATCTGAAGACATAAATCGAGAAAATATAGGAAATATTGTCTCATATTTATCAAAAAGACAGTTGAATTTTAAAATAAAAATAAACTCAATTTCTCTTATAGACGAAACTGAGCTTGGATTTAATATTATAAAAACTTTTAATTTTAAAATGAAATGAAATTAAAAATCAAGTTCATTTTTTAAAGAAGATAAATAACTTCTACCAACTTTTAGAAGAGTTTTGTTCTTATCTTTTAATTCTATTAAATATTCTCTTAGAAATAATTTTTGTATTTTATTTATTTTATTCAATGAAACGATATAACTTTTATGAATTCTTATAAATTTTTCAGGATTTAATTTTTCTTCAAGTTTTTTTAAACTCGTATCGAAGAACATTTCTTCATCATAAGTGCATAAAAAAGTATATTTATCCTGTGCTTTAAAATAAAAAACATCATCTTCAGGAATGAGTATTATCTCATCATTATTTTTAATAGAAAATCTATTCATATAATTTTCTTTTTGCATTATTTTTTCTAATATATCTATCATTTTATTATCTACTTTTTGATTTTTTTCTTTAATTTTATCCAATGACTTTTTAACTCTTTCGGAATTAGTAGGTTTTAATATATAATCAACGGCATTTTCTTCAAATGCTTGAATTGCATATTTTTCATAAGCCGTTACGAATATTATATAAGGTTCATAATCAATTTCTTGTATGATTTCAAAGCCGGTTTTTCCTGGCATGTTGATATCTAGGAAGAGAAGTTCAGGAGACTTTTCTTTTATCAAATTTAAAGCTTCATTACCATCAGAAGCCTGTGCGACTATATCTATTTCTTCAAATTCAGAAAGGATTTTAACCATTCTTGACATTGAATGTGGTTCATCTTCGGCTATTAAAGTTTTTATTTTCATAATTTTATTTCTCCTTTCATTACTTATAAGGTATTGAAATAGAAACTGTTATACCATAATCTTCATTTTTTAAGATTTTAAAAGAAGACTCATTAGAATAAAGAATTTTAAGTCTTTCTTTTACACTCGTAACACCGAATCCAAATTTAATATTTTCAGATTTAAAGCCTATACCATCATCTTTTATAAGTATCTTTAATTTTTTATTTTCTTTAAAAACTTCTATGTTTATATGCCCTATCCCTATTTTCTTTGAAATTCCATGAATTATGGAGTTTTCAACTATTGGTTCTATTATCAGTGGAGGAATTTTAAAATTTTTTAAATTATCTTCGACTTTTATGGTATATTCAAGTCTTTCGCCCAATCTAACTTTTTCTATATCTAAATATTTTTTTACGAGCTCTAATTCTTGGTCAAGTGTATACAATTCTGTTTCTGAAGAATATAAAATTTTTCTGTAAATACTGGATAAATTTATTATCATCTCTTCAACCTTCTCAGGAGAAGTATATACTAAATCTATAATCGTGTTCAAAGTGTTAAAAAGAAAATGAGGATTTATTTTTGATTGTAAAGCGGCCAGCTCAGATTCGAGTTTTAACTGATTTAATTTTTCATTTTCTTTTATTTTTATCTCGATTTCTTTTTTTAATTTTCTATACACATAAATCATGAAAAATGCCGTTATCAACAATATCATATTTGATATCAGTAGAAAATTTTGAAATGTTTTATCATAACTTATGAACTGTATTTTAAATATCATATTTGAAAGCAATACAGAAAGTTGAATACCGGTAAAAAGTGAAAAAGTACCTATGAAAATTTTTATTAAAATGTTGAAAAATTTAATTTCTATTTTATCATTTATCAGATTATTAATTATAGAACTTATAAAATAGTATATTAAACCAATAGTGTTTGAAAATAATAAAGCTATTTCAAGATTTAAAATAAAATTATAAAATGTTCCAGTATATAATAATATCAAAGCAGAAAGCATAAAAGCTGAAATCTGATTTATTATAATTATTTTGATAAACTTTTTAATTTTAAACAATCATTTCACCTTCTGAATTCCAAGTAATAAATCTATAGATTTTTCTGCTCTCTGTGATTCTATAGTATTTGGAAATTCTTTTATTATTTTATTATAAATTTCAATAGCGGAATAAAAATCTTTTTTCAATTCAAAAATTTTAGCGAGTCTTGAATAAATTTTTAATTTTTGATCATATATTTCAGATTCAAAATTTTCTAAAAGATATTTATAATCCGTTATTATAGCATTTTCACAGAATTCAAATTCTAAAAGGTTATAACATGATTCCGCTCTTATGAGTCTGAATTCTATGTTATCAAATTCAAGATTTACAGCCATTTCCATTTCTTTAAAGGCTGTATTAACATACCATAGTTTAATTGGAGAAAACCATGTATATTCACTTATTTTAGCAAGAACACTACCATATCTAAGATGTGCCTCATTTAAATCTTCATCAATTCTAAAAGCTTTTTCAAAAAGTATTTTTGCAGTTTCTAAAGATTCTCTATCACCATTTTTACCAAGTATTTCATATAATTTTGCAAGTTCAAGAGTTGATATTGCATCATCTGGATTTATACTTATTATTTTTTCGTATTTTTGTATACCTTCTATTATTTCTACTATGTTCAAAGAACCAGAAAAAGTTATCAATGTCGATGAAAATAAAATAAATATAAAAAAGTATTTTTTGAACATATAAATTCCCCTTTGGTATTTTAAGAGAAGGCGGTTAAATAACCGCCTTATTGAATTTTATTAATAACCAAAAACTATACCAGCAGATAATTCATAAAAGTTAATGCCTTTGTTTTCAAGACCTTTCACTCTATCGCCAGATTCAAATTTCCATCCATCAAATGATACACCTACTGTATATTTTCCTTTTATAAAAAATCCAAAAAAATCTGTAGGTTTTAAGGTTATGCCAATATAAGGAGATACGATAAAACTATCAATAGATATAGTATTTATATAAGGAGAAGATCCATCTATAAATCCTTCTTTATCTTTATTAACTCCATCTTGATAGACATCTATTTTTTGTGTAAATCCACCAAGTCCAAGTCCTGCATCTAATGAAACAAAGTTAAAAGTGTCATAAGAAGTACCTATTAAAAATGCTCCATAAGAAGCCGAAAATTTATATTTATCTTTTTTTGAAGAGTATCCATCAAAACCTTCTCCACCTAAAAATATAGGGCCAGAACCTATTCTTCCCATTCCACCGCCACCAAAAGCAAAAATCCCTTCTGAAAAACCTAATTTAACAGTATCTTTTATAGGATTTAAAAGTTGATCTCCTGGAATATAACTAACACTTGGCCAACCACCACCAAATTTAAGAGAAAAAGCAGAAACCGCCATTAATGTTATCAATAATAATGTTATAACTTTTTTCATTTTTTCAACCTCCCATTAAAAAAATTTTTTATTTATAAATATATTTTTAGAAGAGTAAAGATTAAGAGTTTTACCAAGGTTTGTATATAAATCTATACTTCCTCCTATACCAGTTATAGTCATTTTTGAAGATATATCATCTTTAAATCTTATTATTCCATTTATTCCGACAGAATCTATGATAAAAATTTTATTATCATAAATATTAACATCTATATCCAAACCAACTCCATTTATATTTATGTTATTTGAATTAAAATCACCCTTTAAAGAAATGCCAGTGCCACTTATATCTAGGTTTTTAGAATTAAAATTAGAATTTGAAATCAATTCATTTGTAGAAATTTTTATATTATCAGCAGAAATTTCTCCCGAAATTTTTAATTTCAAAGTATTTATTTCCACATCTTTAAACTTTTCTTTTGTTCCTATTATTATTTTTATTTCATCGGAAATATAATTTTCATCTGCATATATACTCAATGTATCATTTTCAAAATTTGTTTTTAATTTTGAATTATATTCAATATCAGTTTTGTTTTCATCAAATTCTATTTTAAAATTGTTACCATATATTTTTAAGTTTTTAGGGGTATTTATTTTAATATCTGGATTTATAACTGCTTTATTTACATTAGGATATCTCATATTTCCTGATATTGTTATTAATATTACAACGATAAAAGGTATTATAAAATTTTTTAATTCCATAATATTCTCCTCCTTAAACTTTCATTTATATTATAATTTATATAAGCAATAAAAACAATAGCTATATGATAAAAAGTACAAAATAAAGAATTAATTGGACTTTTTAGAAGTTATTATATATAATTAATATAATAATAAAATTAACAGGAGGTGTTTTTATGGAACTCGATGATAAAATAATAAAAACTAAGTACAGATTAGATGAAAAGAATAAACTCTTAAAAAGAATAGAAAAAGCAGAGATGGAATTGAACAAAACTAAAATTGAATTAATAGACTATAAAGATAAACTTGATAAAGAGTATAAAGATGTTGAAAAATTAGAAAATCTATCCATAAGTTCTATATTTTATAATATAATAGGTAGCAAAGAGAATAAACTTCATGAAGAAAGAAAAGAATATCTTGAAGCAAAATATAAATATGAAACTTGTAAACATGAAGTTGAAAATATAAAAAGAGATATAGATTATATGAATAAATTGCTAAAAGATTATATTGGTATAGAAGAAGAGTATGAAGAACTTATAAAAGAAAAGACAGAGATCATTTCAAATTCGAATGATGAAAATTCAAAAAAAATTGAAGAAATTTTTGAAAGAATAAAAACTAATAGTTCTTATATAACAGAATTAAATGAAGCGATAAAAGCGGGAGAAAATGCTTTAACCTCACTTGAAAAAGTTATAGATTCATTAAAAAGTGCAAGAAATTATGGCCTATGGGACATGTTTGGTGGGGGAATGCTTTCTACAATGTTGAAAAGAAATAAGATGGATGAAGCCAATCAACTTGCTACATATGCTCAACATGATATATTAAAGTTTCAAGCTGAAATGCAAGATGTAAATATAGCATTAAACTCGAGTTTTTCTTATGAAGGATTTGGAAGATTTGCCGATTATTTTTTTGATGGTTTATTTGTCGATTGGATAGTTCAAAATGGAATAAATAAAACTTTAGATAATACAGTATATACATACAATGAAATAGAAAGACTTCTATCTGAATTAAGAATTAAATTAAAAGATGTAGAACAAAATATACAAAGACTTGAAGAAGAAAAAAATACTTTTATTAAATAATTTTGAAATTCCTGGAGGGATTTATTTATGGATGATGGATATGACTGTAAAAAGTACTTTGGGAGATACATAAGCATAATATCCAGAAATTTATTTTATTATATTTCTAAAGAAATGAATGATATAGGTATAGGCAAAATAGATTTTGAAGTTTTAGTCTTATTATATGATAGAGAAGGGATATGTCAAGAAGGAATAGTAAGTATTTTAAAACTTGATAAAATGACAGTTGCAAAATCAATAAAAAAACTCACTGAAATGGAATATATAATAAAAGTCAAAGATAGAGAAGACAAAAGAAAAAGTAGTATATATTTAACAAATAAAGGACTCAAAATAAAAGAAAAAATATGTTGTGTGAAAAAAGAAATAAATGATATCTTTTTGAAAGATTTTAATGAAACAGAAATAGAACTTTTTACGAAACTTCTATATAAAATAAGTAAAAATGCAGTTGATGAAATATCAGAAACAAAGTGTTAAAAAACTGATGTATAAATATATACATCAGTTTTTATTTTATTATAAAAGATTTAAAAATATTTAATCTAACAGGGGGAGAAAAATAATATCCTTGTATTTCATCACAACTCTTCTCTTTCAAAAAATTAAGTTGAAAATCTGTTTCAACTCCCTCAGCAAGTACTTTTAATCTCATGTTTTTTGCCATTGCTATTATTGTGGAAGTTATTTCTTGAGAATTTTTATCCGTTTCGAGATCTTTTATAAAACTCATATCTATTTTTAATTTATCTATTGGGAATTTTCTCAAATAACTCAAAGATGAATATCCAGTACCAAAATCATCTATTGAAAGTCGTATACCAAAACTTTTTAAAGTATCTAATTTTTTTATTACCATTTCAACATTCTCAACCATTATAGTTTCTGTTAATTCTAATTCTAAGAGATTTGGATCTATATTAGAATTCTCTATTTCATTTTTAATTATTTTTAAAAAATTTTTATTTTTAAAAAATGTATCTGATATATTTATCGAAATAGGAATCTTTATATTTTTTTCCATGAAAGATTTTATTTCAGATGTAACTTCTTTTAAAACAAAAATATCTATATCTTGTATTAATCCACTTTCTTCGGCAACTTTCATGAACATTCCTGGGCTTACAGTACCAAGTTCTGGATGATTCCATCTTATGAGAGCTTCAGCACCAATTGGAATACCACTTTTTAAACTGACCTGTGGTTGATAGTATACTTCTAATTCTTTTGTTTTTATGGCTTCTTCAAGTTCATTTTCAATTTTAATTCTTTTTTGAATTTTATCGTATAAATTGGAAGAGTAAAAACTATAATTGTTTACACCACTTCTTTTTGCCGCATAAAGAGCCATTCTTGCACTATTTATAAGCTCATTTATATCATTGCTATCATATGGTGAGGTGCTTATTCCTATATTATATTTTAAAATTATTTTATTTTTATCTATTACAAATGGATCTATAAGAATATTTAATAGTTCTAAAATAGTTTTATATAAATCTTTTTCCATATTATTCTTTGTGAAGATACAAAACTCATTCGTAGAAAATCTTGAAATAATAGCATCTTTACTCCAAAAATTCATAAGTCTTTTTTTTATAGCCTTTATTAATTTATCACCTTTTAAAAAACCATAAGTATTGTTTATAGTGCTAAAATTTTTGATATCTATTAATAATAAAGCATATTTATTGAGTTTGTTTTCATTTATAAGCATTTGAGCTTTTTCTATAAAATATTCTTGATTCGGTAATTCTGTCAAAGGATCATATCTTTTAAATATTTCAAGTTCAGATTGAGCCTTTCTCTCGATAGTTATATCATTAAATATACCTATATATCCATTAATTACTGAATTACTCTCTTTCAATTCAAATATATTAAACTTAAGAACTATCAATTCTCCATCTTTTCTTTTATCCCATATAGTTCCAGACCAATATCCATTTTTTCTTATACTCATCCACATATTTTCATAAAAATCTTTATCATGATAACTCGAACTCAAAACTTTAGGACTTTTACCTATTATTTCTTCTCTATTATATCCTGTGATTTTAGAAAATGCACCATTTACCCTTATTATTTGTTTAGAGGTATTTACGATCATTAGACCTTCACTAATCTTTTCAAAAAAAGATTTATTCATTACAATATCTCTTTGAAGTTTTACAATATCTGTTATATCTTTTAAAAGAATTATAATACTTTCATGATGTTTTTGAGCCGTTACAGATAACCATTTTTCATTCTTACTTTCTATTTTTATTTTTTCTTCCCAATAATTGTATCTTTTCAAAGAATTTATCATTTTTCGATAAGATTCTTTTAGATAATCAATATTATTAAATTCATTTTTTATTGCATAATTAATTTCCTCAAAATCAAAACCTATTAAGTCTTTCAGATTTGGCGAAGCTATTATAGTATTATTTTGTTTATTTATTTCTATTATTGCCGATTTGTTTATAGTCATTGCAGTATCATACATATTTTTAATACCCGTAATAGTAACTTCTTTTTCAACCTTATCTGTCACATCGAGAATATATCCATCAACATAATCAGAATTGTTTTCGCTGAGTCTGTTATAATCATATACCCAAATATATTTACCATCTTTCCTTTTCAAACGAAAATAATCAAATTCATAAAAATTTTTTTCTTTTTTTTGAGCTTCAAAAACTTGATTTTCTACATGAGAAATATCATCTGGATGTATTAAATCCTTGAACCTTAAATTACCGTCTAGAAATTCTGAACTGTTGTATCCCAAAACTTCTTTAACATTTTGAGAAACAAAAAGTATAGGCCAATCATTATTTTTACTCCATCTGAATAGAACAACAGGCCCTTTTAGAAAAAAGTTTAAAATATTCATATAAAAAATCCCGCCTTTAGTATATTATATAAGCTATATCCCTTAATTTTATTTTAATATAATATTGTTAATTATATATTTTAATTATTGAAAAATTTAAAATAAAAAAGGCCTGCATAAATGCAGGCTAAAAATTTTTTGGGGATTTATATTCGGGGGGGTAACTCTAGATTACCAACTCTGAATACATTTTAATATTTTAATCTTAATTCTTACTTAAAATTATTTATTGATGATTACTTCATATTTTTTTTCTAATTCTTTTCCTTTATTCATATATATTTCAGATTGTTTATAAACCATTAATTGTTGTTTGATATTATCCTTAACTTCATCAAATTTCATTACACTTGCTTCTTTTTTATCTGTTAATTTTATTATATGGAATCCAAATTGAGTTTTTACTGGTTCACTTAAATCTTCTTTATTCATTTTAAAAGCTGCTTGTTCAAATTCAGGTACCATTTGTCCCTTTCCAAAGAATCCTAAGTCTCCACCATTGTTTTTTGAAGGACAAGAAGAATATTCTTTAGCAGCATCTTCAAATGATTTTCCATTTTCGAGTTCTTTTATTATTTCATTAGCTTTATCTTCTGAATCAACTAAAATATGACTTGCTTTTACTTGTTCGCCTTGTTGAAAAGCATTTGTATTTTCATCATAATAATTTTTTGCATCTTCATCTGTAACTTCTATAGTATCGAATAGTCTACCAATTGCGAATTGTTTTAAAATTTCTCTTTTTGCGAGTTCAACTTCTTTAAGAAATTGTTCATCTTTATCAAGATCTGTATCTAAAGCTTCTAAATACATTAATTCTTGATTTATGAGTTCTCTTAATAAACTTTCTTGACCTTGAGGTGTTTGAAATTGAGCTGCTCTTTGAGGACCTATTCTTTGTAATAATATATCCACATCTTTTTGAGTTATTTCTTTACCATTAACTGTAGCTAATACTTTGTTTTCTGACATTAAAAACTCTCCTTTAATAAAAATTTGATTAAAATAATTATATTTTAATCTCAATATTTCTTTCCTTTTAATAATAACAGAATTACATTGAATATTCAAAATATTTCTGTTATTATTAATTAAAAATATAATTTATTGAACAGAATAAAATGCCGAACACAAGGTTTGATGTGATCGGCATAGATTTAAGCATATATCATATATCATTATTTTTAATTTTATTTATAAACAATTTTGGATTTTTTTCCATTATTTCGATTAAATTTTCTTCTGAAATTCCAGAACCAAGACCTATTTTAAAAGCTTTCTCATAATTACAAAAATCATCTGGAGTATGTACATCACTGTTTATAAGTATTTTGGCGTTATTTTTAATTGCAAGTCTTGCTACATGACCATTTGTTAAGGCATGGCTTTTTCTTGTAGTTATTTCAATATAAATATCATTTTTTACTGCTTGTATAATATCTTCTTCTGATATTAGACCTGGATGGGCTAATATATCCACATAATTAGATCTTACGGCATAATAATTTGTTTTTAGAGGAACAGGTTCTGAGATGGTTTCTCCATGTACTACAACAATTTTTGCTCCTATATTTTTTGCATATTTTGCCATTTCATTTATCAAATTTGGAGGAACATGAGTTATTTCAATTCCAGCGAATATATCGATGTCTTTATAGAATTTTGATTCATTTTTTATGAAATTTAACAAATTTTTAATTATAAAATCTATATTTGAATAATCTGCATGATCTGTTAAAGCAATTGCAGAATAATTGTTTTTAATAGCCCAACTTATTTGTTCTGAAGGGGTTAAAACTCCATCAGATAAAAGAGTATGGGTATGAAAATCGTACCTTTTCTTCAAATTATATCATCGCCTAATACAACCTTATCCATTTTTTCTGGCAAAAAAGATATATAGTTTTCAAGTATTGTGTATCCATCATTTGGTTTTGAATATATAAAAGCGGCATTTTCAACCTTAGTATTTTCAAGTATTAGATCATAAAAATCTGATATACCTATAATTGGAGATGTATAATGTTTATCAGATTTTTTTAAATATTTTGTATGTACATTATTGAGATTTATAAAATAAATCGGAGTGAGATCTTTCTTTAAAATCTTTAGAGGTCTACTGCTTTTTGCAATTTCTTTTGAATCAAAGTACACTATTATTTCTTTTTTTACAAGTTCAATTATTGGAGTTTCTGGATATTCTAATTTGTTTTCTAACATATTTTCCCGTTATATAAAATTTACGATTGGCTCAAAATATTGGCTTTAGTAAACTTATAACGGTTTTCACCTTCCTTTCTAATATCAATTTTATCGAGATTTTTCTCTACTTTTTTAACTACTTTTTAAGTCTTTTAAACTAATACTAAGTATTAAATTTTTATATATTTAAAAAATAATTATAAATTTAATTAAGGAAGGAATATAGAAAACATCCATTATCATATTATATAATATTTTAAAGGTTTTACAAAATAGAATGAAGTTTATGATAAAATAGTCTTGAATTTATCTAAAAGAGGAGAAAGAATATGATAAAAAGAATTTTTAAATATAAATTATTTTATTTTGGAGTCATTGTTGAAAGTATCCGATTTATATTGAACTTATATATTACTTTGTACAATTTATTTTCCAATTCTATGATTTTTGGTGTAGATGTATGGCTAAACTTTGTAGTTTGGGGTATGGGAATATATGGGTTTTGGATTTTTAAAAGATGGTCTATAATAGTATTTACA
Organism: Oceanotoga sp.; assembly: GCF_030445905.1. NCBI lineage: Bacteria > Thermotogati > Thermotogota > Thermotogae > Petrotogales > Petrotogaceae > Oceanotoga > Oceanotoga sp. Next base: position 50,037 of record NZ_JASUSU010000006.1, read on the forward strand.
GCTGTTCAAGTTTTGTTTCTATATAGTTCATTTGCCATGGGGGTTTTTAATATATTTAATTTTTTAATTCCACTTTATGTAATAATAATGTCTTTTGTATATAGAAAAGAGATGAATTAATCATCTCTTTTTCAATTTCTTCCTTCAAGTATCGATATTATAAGTGTATCAAGTTTTTTCATTCCATTTAAATTCATTTTTTGTATATTTTTTATACTTTCACTGCAACAATTACCTATAAAGCCTTGATTAGTATCCACATAAAGCTCTTTATCTGCCATCAATGCTGATATATAAGCTTCATGTGCTGCAATTCCAACTCTAAATGCACAGCTTTCTTTTGCTCCATCACATATAACTCCAGTTGTGTTTGAAATCATAGTATCTATTGCACAAAGCATTTTTTTGATGTTTTTATTCATTAAATAACTTATTCCAGCAGTAGCTCCGGCACCAGCTGAGTAAAAAGCACCACAAATAGGTGCAAGCTTTCCCACTATATATTTTATATATCCCGATAGGAAATGGCTAATTGCAACGGCTTTTGCGATTTCTTCATCTGTGTTTGAATTATTTTTTCCAAATAAATATACTGGAATAGTTGTTACAATGCCTTGATTTCCAGAACCTCCGGAACTCATTATGGTTATATCTGCACCAGTCATTCTTGTAAAAGAAGCAGCTGAAGAAAACTTTCTTATTTTTTCTGATAATATATCATCAGAAAAAATTTCACTCAATACAATCCCAGTTTTTTCTACAAATTTATCATTCTTATTTAAACAATAATTAGCAGCTTTCATGTTTAAGTCTATTCCTTGAAATATAAAATCAATGTCTTTTGAATCCATATCAGAAGAAATATTAATTATTTCTTCTAAAGATATATTTTCAAGATTATATTTTTCAAAAAAATTTTTCTTAATATTTCCCTCTGATTCAGAAGAAAATATAACTTTTGAATTTAATATAATTTTTTCTATACCAGTATGTGAATTACGTATTATACATTCTGATATATTATTATATATATCTTCAACAATAGCATGTATAAAAATTCCAGGTTCTTCACAATAATTTATTTTTACTCTATTATTTTTTATGAGATCCTGAGCGTCTTTTTTATCTTTTTCTTTTGAATAATAAAGAAGGTTTAGATCTAATAAATCTGGAGATATAACAGCACCTAAAGCAGCTGCTGTTTTGTTACCTTTTAAACCTTTAGTTCCAGGAATTGAAACATATAAACCATTTTTATATATACTTTTGCTGACTATTACTTCCACTTTTGAAATTTTTTCTTTTAATTCTTTTTTTGCCCTTGCTACAGATAAAGCAACTGCAGCGGGCTCCGTACAGCCCATAGCTGGTTTTACTTCTTCTGTTAAATATTCTTTTATCATATTTACATCCCCAATCTTTTTATATTCTATATATACATTTTAAATACTTTTTACCTAATAGTCAATTTTATAATTTGATTAAAAATATGGTTTAAAGACAAATAAAATCAAAATTATAAAAAAAGAACCTTTTAGATTAAGATTAAAACTAAAAGGTTCTAAAGATTTAAAGTTTTTCAACTTTCATTTTAATTACATTTATAGTTTGATTATCATCAAACAGAGTATTATTACATGTTCCAAGATAATCTTTTCCATACATTTTATAAATATCAGAAGAAATATTTATTTCTGGTATCTTACCCAATAAACTTTCACCATCTGTCAAATAAGCTGTTTGTACAGGAGATGCAAATACACCATCAGAAGTAAAATCTCCTCCTGAGGCTAAATGGCATAGTATTGCTTTTTTACCATTTAAAATATCTTTTAATGATTTGTGAGTATTTTTTATTTTAAAATTACAAGGAATAATTGAAGGAACTGAATCATACTCTCCACCGGCACTTCCAGTTAATGGAAGATTGAATAATTTTGAAGATTTTTTATCTGTATAAGGAGATTTTAAAATTCCATTTTCAATTAAAGCTGTTCTAAATCCTACTTTTTCAAAAGTACCCTCTGAATCAAAAAAATGTGAGAAATTATTATCTTGAGGATTATTTGATTGATATAATGTAAAATTCTCTGCAAAAATTTTTTCATTCATTTTATTAGAAAATATAGAGCCTCCAGAACCAAATATCATTCCATGTAAATCATGATAGAATTTTAATTTTGGTAGACCTTCATTTTCAAAAAATATTATAGGATAAGTCCCATTTTTTATATCGATGTTCTTTAAATGCGTTTTACATATTTTTTCTGTGATTTCATAAGCTTTATTAAAGTTATCTTCAAATCCATCATATCCAGAAAAAGAATCCATTATATTAGAAGAATTTTTATCTTTAATCAAAAAGCCTAAAGAATAATAATTTAATTCTGATTTTAATTCAGTTTTTAAATCATTTTTTAAATACTTTATTTTATTAATTTTTTTAATTCCAAAAGAAAAAATAAATTGTGGAATATTAGTTCTAAACTTTTCAAGAATTTCTTCTGTTTTTTCTAACAATAAATCATTTGATATTACATCTTTTCCAAATTTCAGACTTAAATTTTCGTTTTCAGTCAGTTTAAAATCATATGGTATTTTATAATCCAAAGCTTTTTCAGCTTTTTTAATCAATTCATCTTCTTCATAATTCCCCATTTTTCCAGCTATTCCTATAAAACCATCATTATAAAGTCTTAAAGCATTTTCTTCAATTTGTTTTTTTCTAATAGATTCTACTTTTGTATCGGCTATTTTTATAAACGTTTCATTGATTTTTATTTTAAAAAACTCTTTAATCATAAAAATTCCCCCTATTGAACATTAAGTTCTTTAACCCTTACATAAGGACCACCAAATCCTACAGGTAAAGGCATTTGTTCTAACTTTCCACAACCACCCATAGAAAAAGAAAGTAGTTTGAATTCTTTTGAAACATTTTCAATTAAATTCAAAGTTTCAAAGACATTTCCAGTTACTACAGAAATTTTTACTGGTTCTGCAATTTTTCCATCTTTTATCAAATAAGACATATTTGGTGCCATAGTAAAAGTTGACATACCAGAACCATGAGATATACTATCTATAAAAATTCCTTCTTTTATATCAGAGATCAATTCTTCAAAAGATAATTTTCCCGGTTCTATATAGGTATTTGTCATTCTAACTATAGGCTCGTATTCAAAATCTAAAGCTCTTGCATTTCCAGTAGTTTCTTCTTCAAGATCGGCAGCCGTTGTAGAAGAATGTAATCTACCACTTAAAATTCCATTTTTTATAAGATAAGTTTTATGGGCTTTATTTCCTTCATCATCAAAAGGTACGAATCCATTCCCCTTTTCATTTCCATCATCAACTATGCTCAATATACTACTTCCAACCTTTTTTCCTAACTTCCATTCTTTTTTCATCTTTTCATCACCAATCATGAAATCTGCTTCTGATTTATGACCAAAACTTTCATGTGCAAAAATTCCAGCAGCTAAAGGTGAAAGTACAACTGTATATTTACCAGGTTTTATGTTTTTCGAATTTTTAATGAATTCTATAGATTGATCTATTTTTTTTATGAGATCATCCTTTTTAAAACTCATAATACTATAGAAATTATCAGAACCATCAAATATTTCAGAGAGTTTTTCATCTCTGAAAGAAAGGTTCCAACCAAATCTAAACCCGACTTTTTGATAATCAAAACTTAGATTAGACCCCTTGCTTGAATAAAATTCTTTATGTATATTCAAATCCATGTAATTAGCTTTCCATAATGTTATTAAGTCATAACTTTTTAAAATTTCAAAACATGATGAAAGATCTGATAATTTTTTTTCAATTGAAATATCCCTCACACTATTATCCTTATAAAAAGAGATTTTTTCTTTATTAGATTGAAGTTTCTTAACTATAGGGTTATTATTTATGTTCATATCTTTTGAAGCGAGTTTTGATAAAGAATCTATTTCTTCTTGAATTTTACTTATATCATTTAAAGAAGAATAAAACCATTTTTTACCATCAAAAATTCTGATAAAGGCTCCCGAATAGTCATTTTCTTTCATATTATCTAATCTTTCATTTGTGACTTCGATATTAGATTCAAATGTATTTTCTATTCTAACATCTGTGTATAAACCATCATGAAATTTGTACATTCTATCCCCCCTTTTTTTAAGCTTTTTGAAAAGCATTGAGGAAAAGTTCTACAATATAATCTTTTTCATGCTTATATTGTAAAGCACTTTGAGCTATAGTATAAAGTATTGTAGGTGAGTTTATTATCTTTCCCCTCTTTATTTTATCAGAAAAATCCTCTAAAAATTGTTTAATTTCATTTTTAAAATCATCAATATTTGGAACTCTATACATTTTTTCTAACTTTTCAATGGATTCTTCACTTATTACTATCAAATGGTCAAAATCTTCATAATCTTCTATAAAATAGATTCTACCTATTTTATAAACGTTATTTGATTTTATAATGGAAAAGTTTAAGTTTTTGACCACTTCAAATTTTAAATAATCCTCAACTATTTTTATCCCTATTAAAATATTTCCATCAACATTTTCAAGCTTAAAAACTTCTTTAATTATTTGATTTTTAATTCTATTTCTAACTTTTAAAACCGTATTATAAGAAACTTTTAGATCATCAGAAATATTTTTTAATAAAGTTCCTTCTGCAATTTTTTCGATTATTCTTAAAAAAGTTAAAGGTTTAATCCTTATATTTTCTAAAAGGGAATCTTTATATTTACTCCATTCACGTCTACATTTTTTACATTTTATATGATTTCTTCTAATATGATAAATCTCTGTACTTCCACAATAAGGACATACTTCTTTATACTTTAAAATTCCCATATCAAGCATTTTATCCTCTGCTTCACTGTCAGAAGAAGCTTTGAAAAATGGTTTATCCATTTTAGATCACCTCCTATTTCTATTCTATCATCTTTAATAAGTATTAATTATCTGCCACCAAATCTTATTTATTTTGAAAGAATTTTGTAAACTAAAGGGTGTAAATTATGTATGAAAGAAAATGTATTTACTATTTGCCACCAAAGGAGGAAGAAGCTTTATGCACTTGAACAAGAAAAAGTCGTGGACATACATAATTTTATTTACTGTAGTAACTTTGTTTCTTGGAAGTTTTGCTCTTCAAGTAAGAGTAGAAGATGATATAAAAAAATATATACCACAAGACGACCCACAAAAAATAATTTATGATGAGGTGTCAGAAAATTTTGGATTAAATACTCTTATTTTATCGGCAGTTGAATTTGAAGATGCTTCAAAACATTTGAATGATATTCAAGATATATCTGATGAATTGAAAGAATTAGAGGGAGTAGACAATGTTATTTCATTGATTAATGCTCCAAGAATAAATTCAAATGAATTTGGAGAAATTTCCGTTGGAAATTTAAAATCATCTTTAGATTTAAAAGATTATGATTCAGATGAAGCAAAAGTAATGATAATGTCAGATGAAATGTTAAAAGGAAAATTTATATCAGATGATGGAAATAATGTTTTGATAATAATAGGTTTAAAAGATGATGCTGATGGATTAATAATAGGGGATGAAGTAAGAGAAATATTTGAAAATTCAAATATTAAATATCATTTACTTGGAACACCTCTTGCAAATGGTGAAATAGAATCCATAGTAAAAGCTAATCTAAGAACACTTGTTCCTTTAGTTACATTTTTAGTGGCTCTTGTTTTATTCTTTAGTTTTAGAACAGCTACTGGAGTAATATTACCTATAATATCTGTTGCGATAGCTGATATTTGGACAGTGGGAATAATGGTTTTAAGTGGTCTTACATTTAATACAACTACTGCTGCAGTTCCCGTTGCTGTTGTTGGAATTGGTACAGCTTATGCAATTCATATAATAAGCAAATATTATGAAGAAGTACAAAAAGGACTTGTTGGAGAACAAGCGGTAAATGAAACAGTAAAAACAGTTGGAACAGCTGTATTATTGAGTGCATTTACTACAATCGCAGGATTTTTATCACTTTTAACAGCGGATTTAAAACCTGTATGGCAGCTTGGAATATTTACATCCATAGGTATAGCTATTTCACTACTTTCAGCGACTATTCTCGTACCATCAATTTTATTGATAATATCTCCAAAACCAAGAAAAAAGATGTCTGAAGAAGGAGAAAGTCCATTCTTAAAGAAAATAACTCATGGCATTGTTTATCATAGAGTTACAACATTTACTGTTATAGGAGTTTTCATTGTGTTATTTTCATTATATATCCCTAAAATAACAGCAGACACACAAATAGAAAATTTCTTAAATGATAAAACAGAAATAGTTCAGAGTTCAAAGTTCTTGAGAAACAATTTTGGAGGAAATGACTATATATTTATAGATTTTAAAGCTGATGGAGATAATTCATTTAGAGATTTTTATTTTAACAGATCTTTAAGAGATATAATAACTTATTCAAAATCATTCAATATTATTTCTCAAACAACTGATATATCAGAGGTTGTTGCTAAACTAACAAAAGGATTTACAGGTACAGAATATATACCAGGATCTAATGCAGCATTAGAACAAAATTATATGCTCATAGAAGGATCTGAAGGTATAGATAAAATATTAAAAGCAGAAGACAATGAATCAGTGGCTCAAATAATGGTTAATACAGAAATATTTAATAGAGTTGAAAGTATATATGAAGAACTTTTAAACTTTGAAAAAGAGTATATTTTAAAAGAATATTCTGTAGAAGATTTTGATACATCAAATTCAGACCATTTAAAAGCATTTGAAAATGAAATAAGAAGATTTGTTTATGCAAGAGGCGGATCATACAAAGATACATTAACCCAAAACATAGTAGATGTAAAAAATATGAATGTTTTAAAAATAATAGATAAGATGAATTTTGATAAATTTTATAATGATTTTAATAAATATATAACTAATTATGGAGAAGAAGAAATAACTAAAGATGAATTAAAAGCATTTTTAATGGGTGGAGAAAATGATTTTCTATCTGAATATTTTGAATATTATACATTTGAAAATGAAGCAAAAATAAAATCGGATTTTGCATATTCAAAAATAAAAAATATAGATGTAGGACTCAATGATGAACAAATAAAAGAATTATCTCAATATGTAAATGATTTACAGGTTCCAGTTCAAGGTGGAAATAACAAATTAGATGTAAGAATAACAGGTATCCCTATACTTGCAAATGAAGTTAATGACATGATATTTGATAATCAAACAAAATCAATGATTTTAGCTTATTTATTTGTATTTATAATATTCTCAATTCAAATGAGATCTATATTTGTAGGATTATTATCTTTAATTCCAATATCATTAACAATACTATCAAATTTTGGAATAATGGGAATGACAGGAATATCTTTAAATGCAGCTACAGTTACAATTGCATCTATAACAATCGGTGCAGGTATAGACTATACTATACATTATTTAACAAGATTTAAAATAGAGTATGCAAATTTAGGAGATAAGTTTCAAGCTGCAGTAAAAACATCAGCTACATCTGGAAGAGCTATAATAATAAATTCATTAGCGGTAGTATTGGGATTTGCAACATTTATATTCTCAGATATAGGTATGTTAAGACAATTTGGAATTTTAACTGCATCAGCTATGATAATAGCACCTATACTAACTTTAACTATATTTCCAATGGTTATGACTTTATTGAGTGATAAAATTTTAGGAAAATTTTCAAAAGGATCAAAAATAATTAAGAAACTTAAAGATAAAGGAGGAAATTAACAATGAAAAAAATTATAACAACTATTTTATTATCAGTATTCGCACTAAGTATGGCTTTTGCAGTTACAGGAAAAGAAGTTCTCGATATGGTGAAAGATGAACATGATGATTTTGATAGCCAAAAATCGCAAATAACAATGAAACTTATAGATGCCAATGGAAATGAAAAAGCAAGAGAGTTCGATATGTTCTTATTAAAAGAAAATGATGATTCTTTAGCTTTAGTTAGATTTAATACTCCAGCTGAAGTTAAAATGATAACTCTATTGACATTATCAGATGATGAAATATATATATATATGCCTGCATATAGAAAAACGAAAAGAATATCAGGTGGAGCAAAAAATGGAAATTTTGTAGGATCTGATTTAAAATATTCAGATATTTCATTATTATATAATGAAAAATCAGGAGATTATACATCAAATTTGTTAGAAGATAATAATAATTTTTATAAAGTTGAAATAATTCCTGAAGATGAAGATACAGATTATGGAAGAATAGTAGCTATTGTAGAAAAAGAAAATATGCTTATAAAAGATGTTGATTTTTTTAATCAAAAAGATGAACATATAAAGACTATGAGTTTTACAAATTTAAAAGATTTTGAAGGACATAAATTATATTCACATATAGAATTAACAGACTTAACTTCAAATCATTCAACAGTATTAGATATAAAAAAAGCAGACTTTGATATTGGAATTACAAATAGATTTTTTAATAAAATGAATATATCAAAACCAGTTTTAAGAATACAATAAGGGGAGGATAAAAGATGAAAAAACTTTTAATAACTTTAGTCACTGTCTTAACTTTAGCAACAGCTTTCTCATTTAATGGAACATTAGATTATCTATATGGTTATAATTTTTCTGAAGATGCTTCAACAACATATCAAGGGTTAAAAACGACAATTGATCTTGAAAAACAAGTTGGAAGTATATACTTTAAGACTACTGGAGATCTTGTTTCAATAAATATAGGAAAAATGCCAGATATGATGGGAAATTATTTAGGAAAATATAATACATATTTCAATAGTTTAAGCAATATATCAGAACCATATTTTTTATACAATATAAATGAAGCTTATGCATCTATTTATATGAATTATGGTACTTTAAAATTTGGAAGATTTTTACCAGCAACAGGTAGTTCAACACTCTATAGTCCATCAGTAATTTTAGCAGCACATGATTTAATAAATCCTTTTGAAAACAATAAAGCTATTGCAATCGATGGATTAAACTATACAGGATTTTTAGGAAACTTTGCATATGAATTAAACTTTATTCCTAAAACAAATGATGATATACCATCAGCATTGTTGTATCCACAAGCTTTAACAAATGAAATAAACAGAGGGGTTAATGAAAATATAGCTACTGAAGCGAAAAATGCAAAAGAAACTTTAAATAAAAAAGCATCAGCAATAGAAAGTACAGATCCTATGACAGCAGCTTATATAAAAAGTATTGCAAAAATAATTCCAACAGAATATGTTGTAAAAGATATTGAAAAAACATATGAAAATGAAGATAAATTAAATTTAGCAAATTCAAATTATTCAGCAAAAGTTTCAACAAGTATTATGAATTTTGATGTTAAATTGGGTTATGCTTTCGATCATTATAAATTTTTAGTACCAAAAACGATAGATTATAAATATGATAAATTGGGTGAAGCAACATCAACAGTTCAATATTATAGACCTTATAGAAATGTTGTTACATTAGATTATCAAGGAGTTTCAAACTTTATTGATTCAATTTCATACCATGGAGAAGCAGCTTTGATAATTCCAGAAAATGAAAATGTAGAAGTTAATATAGAAATTCCAACATATGACAAAGATTTAAAACCAATAGTAAAAAAATCAAAAGAAGATGTACAAATATTCGAAAAAGCTTATGTAAAAACAGTACTTGGAGCAGAATATACAAAAGGTGAAGATTTGACTTTAGGTGCAGAATATTTCAATGGTCTTCCAAATGAAGAATTTAAAGATAAAATTTCAATGGGTGGAGATTTATATATAAAATCAAATATAAAAGATTTTGCAGTTGAAGGTGCTGGAATAGTAGCATTCTCAAAAATAAATGATGAATGGAAACCTGGATATCAATTAAAAACCAAACTCTCTTATAAGGGAATAGATAATTTCGAACCTTCTATAGTTTTGAGCTATGCATATGCTGAAGATGATGCACATGCTTTGAATGCTATGGAGAGTTTAAATTCAGTATCATTTGTGTTTAAAGCTTACTTTTAAGTTCTAAAAAAACACGGGATTTAATCCCGTGTTTTTTTTTATTTTTTATTAATTACTAATTAAAGTAGCACTTGCCGTTACTTTTAATGTAAAAAGAGTATCGAGTGAATCATCAAATTCTATCTTTGACCATTCTTGATTTGTTTCATATTTTTTTCCATCCATCACTATATTGATTTTATCTATTTTATAATTTTCAAGTGTGGTTACATGAATCAATATATATTCATAATTATCAATAGGATACCATCCAATATTATCTATACCGGTGTTTTTAAATGTTGAAAAAGAAAAATTATAGAGAGTCCATTGAGCATAAGCTGTTATATCTTTATCTATAATTGTTAATGCATCGATGTTGTAGCCTTTTCCATCAGGATTTGAATCCCAATGATCAAATGCTAAGCGACCTCTTTTAGGAGGTTCGGGAAGATTTATTATAGGTTGACCTTTTTCTATTTTGATGGATTTTGGATTGGCTTCAACATAGCCACCATTTTTATCAAGTATAAAATATGATATAATTTATTTAACCTTTAGAAGGAGGAAGAATTATGTATACTAATGAAAAAGTTGAACCAAGAGAAAGAAAATATTATGATGAATCTTTTAAAATTAAAACTCTTGAAGATTTAAAAAATGAGTACAAAAAGCTTGAAAATATGAATTTGAATGAAGAAAAAGAAGTTATAAAATTCATAGAAATTAAAGATGAACTTGAATCTATAATTTCTGAAGAGATGGCTTGGAAATATATAAAAATGTCATGTAACGCAGATAAGCCAGAAATACAACAGGAATTCAATAGATTTTATTCACAAGTGATAGCTCCTTCGGCAAGTTATGATTTTAAATTGAAAAAACAATTATATGATTCAAAAGGATTTAAACAACTTGATCATAAATATGATCATTTGAAGAATCTCATATCTAATTCTATAAATATATTTAGAGAGAAAAATATAGAATTAAATGCAAAAGAACAAGAAATAAGTAGTAAATATGGAGAAATAATATCCAAAATTATTATAAATTTTGATGGTGAAGAAAAAACTTTATCTCAAATGGGAATATATTCTAAAAATCCAGATAGATCTATAAGAGAAAAAGCATTTATGAAATCATCAAAAGCAATTATAGAAAAAGAAGCCGAAATACAAGAAGTATTTGATCAATTATTAAAATTAAGAATAAATATGGCAAAAAATGCAGATTATGATAATTATAGGGATTATATGCATAAGGCAAAAGCAAGATTTGATTATACTCCTGAAGATTTATTTGAATTTCATGAATCAGTTGAAAAAGAAGTAATTCCATTTTTAAAAGAACTTTCAGAAGAAAGAAAACAAAAATTAGAAATAGAATCGTTAAGACCATGGGATATGAATGTTGATTTGGATGGAAAAATATTAAAACCATTTAAAAATAATGAAGAATTTGTTGAAAAAGCCATTAAAATTTTATATAAAGTAGATCCTCAATATGGAAAAAAACTTGAAATGATGAAAAATAGTGGTCATTTAGACCTTGAAAATAGAAAAGGAAAAGCTCCCGGTGGATATTCTTATCCTTTAAGTGAAAGTGGAGGTTCTTTTATATTTATGAATGCAATAGGACTAAACAATGATGTTAGAACACTTTTACATGAATCAGGCCATGCAATGCATGCTTTTGCCGCTCAAGACATAAGAATATCAGAGTACAGAGATGTACCAAGTGAAGTTGCTGAATTAGCCTCTATGTCTATGGAACTTTTAACTTTAGATTATTTATCTGAATATTATGATGAAAATAATGACTTAAAAAAAGCTAAGAGAGATCAATTAGAGGGTACTTTAAAGACATTACCTTGGGTAATGATAATAGATGCATTTCAACATTGGATTTATACAAATCCTAATCACACAGTACAAGAAAGAAATGAATACTTTGCTTCATTAGTTGATAGATTTGATGAGGGAATAGATTGGTCAGATCTTGAAAAAGAAAAACAAATAAAATGGATGAGACAATTACATGTATTTGAAGTTCCTTTTTATTATATAGAATATGCGATGTCTCAATTGGGAGCAATAGCAATATACAAAAACTATAAAGAAAATGGAAAAAGTGCTATAAAAATGTATGATGATTTTTTAAAACTCGGATATTCAAAGGGAATAAAAGATATATATGAAACGGCTGGAATAAAATTTGATTTTTCAAGAGATTATGTAAAAAGTCTTGTCGAATTTATAAAAGGAGAGCTTTCAAATATATAGATGAAAATATTAGTTGATGCAGATGCATGTCCCGTAAAAGAAATAATAATAGAAATAGCAAAAAAGTTTAATATCAATGTAAATATGTATTTTGATGAATCACATATTATAAATTTTGAATACTCAAAAAATATAGTTGTTGCAAGTGGAAAAGATTCTGCAGATTTTAAAATAGTTAATGATTCCAATGATGGAGATATAGTTGTTACAAATGATTATGGACTTGCATCAATGGCTTTAGCAAAAAAAACTTTTTGCATAGATTTTTATGGTAAAATAATAGATGAAAATAATATAGATATACTTATGATGAAAAGATACTTAAATCAAAAACAATTAAAAAAGCATAAGAGAATAAAAGGACCGGCGAAAAGAACTTATGAAAATGATGAAAAATTTAAAGAAATTTTTTTAAATCTTATCAAAAAAAGAATAATCTGATTTTTATATCAGATTGTTCTTTTTTATTATGTTATAATTATATTAAGGGGGGATATTATGAAAAAATATACTTTAATTATTAGTATATTATTGATTTTAGTTACTTTAAAAGCATATTCATATGAAGAACTCAAACAAGAATTTTTACATGCAAACTCATATAGAATTTTTGATGAAATGAAAAATATAATAGAAAAAACTGCAGAAGAGACAAAAAATGCAAATATTATGGCTTTAAATGCCGAAGCTATGACAGAAATAGCTAATTGGGGATATCAAGAAAATAAAACAAGAAAAGAATTATATGAAAAAGCAGTTGAAAAAGCAAAAAAAGCAGTTGAAATTGAAAATAATACATATACTAACTATGTCGCTGGAGCAGCAGTAGGAAGATTAGCACAATTCAGTGGAATATTTGAAAGTATGTTTTTACTTGGAGATTTTGATAAATATTTTAAGCAATCCATAGAGTGTGATTGTAAAAATTATGGTTCTTTAGTAGCTATGGGGATGAGATATAGAGATACACCTTGGCCGATGAAAAATGATAAAAAGGCAGAAGAATATCTTTTAAAAGCCCTTGAGGCAGAACCAGCTTATATTAATACATATTATGAACTTGGAATATTTTACAAAAATAAAAATGATAAAGAAAAAGCGATAAAGATGTTTAATAAAGTTATAGAATTACCACCACATGAAAATTGGATAATTCAAGGAAAAGAAGCAAAAAAAATGTCAAAGATAGAATTGGAAAATCTTCAAAAATAATAAGAGAGAGTTTAAAACTCTCTCTTATTATTATTTTTTATTTTTATTTTTTTTAACCTCTTTATTAGATTCAAAACAGGTTATATACATAGATTTAATTTCACTTATTAAAGGATATCTTGGGTTTGCATTTGTACATTGATCATCAAAAGCATGTTCTGACATTTCATCGAGTTTAGTATAAAATTCTTCTTCTGAAACACCAGCATCTTTAATAGATTCTGGTATATCTAAATCTTTTTTCAATTTTTCAATTTCATCTATAAGTTTTTGAACCTTTTCATCTAAAGTATTTCCACCTAAACCAAGATAATCTGCCACTTTAGCATATCTTTCTTTTGCAAGAGGATATTTATATTGTGGAAAAGCAGTTTGTTTAAGTGGTGCATCGGTTGAATTATATTTAATAACTTCTGTTATCAATAAAGCATTAGCTAATCCATGAGGAACATGAAAAGCACTTCCGAGTTTATGTGCCATAGAATGACATACACCTAAAAACGCGTTAGCAAAAGCCATTCCAGCCATTGTTGAAGCATAATGTACTTTTTCTCTTGCTTTTATATCAGTTTGACCATCATTATAAACTCTTCTTAAATATTTAAATAAAATTCTTATAGCTTCTAAAGATATACCATTTGTATAATCTGTTGCAAAAACTGATACATAAGCTTCTAAAGCATGAACAAGTGCATCAATACCAGAATAAGCTGTTAGTTTTTTTGGCATGGACATTACAAGTTCCGTATCTATTATTGCCATATTAGGGGTTAGTTCATAATCTGCAATAGGATATTTTACTCCAGTTTTATCATCTGTTACTACTGCAAAAGGAGTTACTTCTGAACCAGTTCCAGATGTTGTAGGAATTGCAACCATTGAAGCTTTTTTTCCTAAATGAGGGAACTTATAAACTCTTTTTCTTATATCCATAAATCTGAGAGCTAAACCTTCAAATTTAACTGTTGGATCTTCATACATTAACCACATTATTTTAGCGGCATCCATAGGAGAACCACCACCCATGGCAATTATAACATCCGGTTTAAATACATTCATTATACTTAAACCTCTTTCAATAGTATCAATTGTTGGATCTGGCTTAACCTCAAAAAATACTTCGAAATCTATATTCATTGATTCAAGAACATTTGTAATTTTATCTGTATATCCTGACTCGTATAAAAATTTATCTGTTACTATGAAAGCTCTTTTTTTATCATTTAATTCTTCAATAGCTTGTGGAAGACAACCATATTTAAAATAAATTTTTGGTGGAACTTTAAACCAAAGCATATTTTCCCTTCTTTCAGCGATAGTTTTTGTATTTAAAAGATGTTTAACACCAACGTTTTCGCTTACAGAGTTACCACCCCAAGAACCACAACCTAGCGTTAAAGAAGGTTCAAGTTTAAAATTATAAATATCTCCAATTGCTCCCTGTGAAGAAGGCATATTTATTAAAACTCTTCCAGTTTTTAATTTAGAACCAAAATAATCAATTCTATCTTTGTTTAATTGATCTGTATATAGAACAGATGTATGTCCCATTCCACCAAATTCTACAAGACTTACGGCTTTATCAACAGCTTCTCTAAAATCTTGTGCTTTATACATTGCAAGAGTAGGAGAAAGTTTTTCATGTGCAAATGGCTCTGATTCTTCAATTTTAGAAGCCTCTCCTATAAGTACTTTGGCAGTTTCAGGAACTTTAACTCCAGCCATAGCAGCTATTTTAAATGCTGGTTGTCCTACGATATCTGGATTTAATCTTCCATCTTTTATTAAAACATTTCCAACTTTATCTTTTTCATCTTTGCTTAATATATAAGCGCCTCTATTTAAAAATTCTTTTTTTACCTCATCATAAATTTCATCTAAAACTATAACAGATTGTTCTGATGCACAAATCATACCATTATCAAATGTTTTACTCATCAAAACAGAATTAACAGCCATTTTTAAATGACATGTTTCATCTATTATTGCAGGTGTATTACCAGCACCAACACCTATAGCAGGATTACCAGAAGAATAAGCAGCTTTTACCATTCCAGGACCACCTGTTGCAAGTATTAAATTAATATCTTTATGATGCATCAAATACTGACTCATCTCTATAGAAGGTTCGTCAATCCAACCAACTATAAATTCTGGAGCTCCTGCAGCTATTGCAGCTTCTAAAATTATTCTTGCTGCTGCTATAGTAGATTTTTTTGCTCTTGGATGCGGAGAAAATATTATAGCATTTCTTGTTTTTAAAGCTAATAAAGCTTTAAAAATAGCAGTTGAAGTAGGATTTGTTGTTGGAACTATTCCTGCTATTATTCCAAGAGGTTCAGCAACTTTTTTAATACCATAAGTTTTATCATCGACTATAACACCACATGTTTTTTCATCTTTGTACTTATTATATATATATTCAGCTGCAAAATGATTTTTTATAACTTTATCTTCAGTGATACCCATTCCTGTCTCTTTTACAGCTTCTTTAGCTAACCAAATTCTATAAGAATTTGCTGAAATAGAAGCTCTTCTAAAAATTTCATCAACTTTTTCTTGTGGGAAAGTTGCATAAATTTTTTGTGATTCTTTAACTTTTTGTATCAACTTTTCAAGTTTTTCTACTGAATTAACCTTTTCAATACTCATAGTTAAACCTCCTTAAAGGTAGATAATAACTTTTATTATCGAATAACATCAAAAATTGTCATTATATAACTGATTTCATTTATATTTTATATTATATTGATTAAGTTATTTATATCACATATGTAAAAAAATAATGAAATTTTTCACAATATAACTTGTGAATAAAATTACAATTATATATATTAAAATTATTTTTTCTTGACAAAAACAAAAATTAATTGTATAATTACAAGTAGAAGTACTTGTTGTTGGAGGCGATAGTATGAGTATGATGGAAAATGTTAAAACAAACTGGGTAGAGATTCATAATTTCATAAAAAAAGGTTATTCTTATGAAGAAATTGTAGAAATTATGAAAGCAAGAAATATAATGATATCTAAAAATAGTATTTCAAAATACAAAAAAGAATTAGAGAAAATTTTTGAAGAAGAATCAAAAAAAGAGAAAAAACTCAAAGAATATGAGAAGGAAAAGAATTCTGAAATACTTAAGAAAATAAGAAGACTTGAAGAAAAAATGGAACAATTTGAACATAAAACGAGTAAAAAAATTTCAGATCTTGAACTTGAAATGAATCCGTCTGTTTTTGCGGATGAAAGAGAAGGAAATTTTATAATACCTTATAGAAATATGAATCCAAAAGAAAATTTTACATTTAGACTTCCATCTGAAGTAAAAGAGATGTTAAAAGAACTTTGTGGAGATGGAGCTAAAAATAAAGGTCTTTTAGACTTATCAAGAAATGAATTTATAACTGGATTGATAGTAGATTTTTATAAGAATTTTAAAAAAAACAATAATGAAAAGTAATTTCATTATTGTTTTTTATTTTTATCTTCAAAACCTATTCTTTCAAATTTTGACCAACCCATAGGTTTTTTCAGAGAATTATTAAAAGCATTTAATCTTACAAAACTCATGAACTGTCTTGGACCAAAATTTTCTAAGAATGAAAAAAGAATTAACAAAAAAGTTTCTTTTTTACTGAAATAATTAACTTCATCTTCGGCTATTATTAGAGAAGCTAAAGAAGTTGTTACACCTATAAATATTGTTGTTAAAAACAATAAAAAACCCATTTTCAAACTTAAAATATTAAAAAATCCTGCTAATACTATCATAAGATATCCTTGTATTTCTATTAAAGGTCCTATTAATTCAAATATAAAAAAATAAGGAATAGATATGAATCCCATTTTTCCATATCGTGGATTAAACATTAGATTTCTATGAAAAATCAAAATATCTATAAGACCTCTATGCCATCTATCCCTTTGTTTATAAAGGTTTAAATAGCTTGGTGGTACTTCAGTCCAACAATTGGCATTGTATGAATAACCTATTTTATGTTTAATTTTTTTATCATACATATCTCTATTGATTCTTACTACAAGTTCCATATCTTCACCAACTGTATCTTTCTTGTACTTTCCTTGTTCAGATAAATATCCTCCAGCTTCTATAATTCTTTTACGATTAAAAAGACCAAAAGCTCCAGAAATTATCAACATTGAATTTATTCTTGCCCAGCCGAGTCTTCCTGCCATGAAAGATCTTATATATTCAACAGTTTGAAATCTTTCTATTGTTTTGAATGGTAGATTTATTTTTTCTATATATCCTTTACTAACTTTACAGCCATTCAAAGGTAAGATATTTCCACCAATTGCTATCATTTCATGATCTGTATCCATTTTTAAACTTGTTATTTTTAAAAGTGCATCAGATTCAAGTATAGAATCTGCATCTATTCCACAGAAGAATTCTTTTTTTGATATATTTAAACCAGTATTCAATGAATCGGCTTTTCCACCATTTTCTTTATCTACCACTATTAGTTTTGGAATAGATTTATTTATATATATACCTCTTATAGGTTTTGTATTCAAATTTTTATTTAATATATAATCTGTTTTTTCAAGATTAAAATAATCTATCAACTTTTCAAGAGTATCATCTGTTGAACCATCATTAACTACTATAACATCATAATCAGGATACTGTAAGTTTAAAAGTGCATTTGTACTTTCTATTATTATTTCTGTTTCATTATAAGCTGGAGCTATTATTGATATACCTGGAAGAATTTTAAAAGTATAAAGTAAACCTTTAAACTTTAAATTCCACATTTTTTCTTGATGAAGTTGTTCAAAGTATGAAATTATTACAAGAATTAAATAAATTGCATTTAATATTACGACATATATTATTAAATACCAATTAAAATCATATATATATAATTTTAAACCTTCAATAAAAGTTATATCTGGAATTATTTTTCCATGCCTTAATACAAATAATAAAGGGAAAAATGTAAAAACACCTATTAAAATTTTAATTAAATTTTCGATTTTATCTTTTTCTCTTTTAGTATCTTTTTTTGGAGGCTTTTGTATAATTCTTTTTAATGAAAGCTCATTTAAAATTCTTTTATTTATATATAATTGAAACTCTTTTTTTATGTATTCATTTTTTTTAATTGCTTTTTTTAAATAAGGCAAAATAATTCTTTCAATTGGAATATTTTTATTTTTATTTAAAAAGTCTATTGTATCTCCTATTACATCACTCAACATTATGTTATATATTAAATTTGCATATTTATCTTTTTCGTTCGTTAATAATTTAAAGAAAAAATATTCTATCTTAATTGATATTACATTCGCTAAATTTTTTTTAATTTTATTGTTTTTTTCATTTTCAAATATATCTATTAAATACTCTAAAAATTTAGGGTTTTCTCTAAGAATATTAGAAAGAGAATATATGGCGTATTCATAAGTTTCATCATTTTCTAAAAATGGAATTAATTGATCTATATTTTCTTTTGTATTTATTTTAGAAAGTGTTTTTATTACAGTTTTTTGTATTTGCAAATCTTTATTGTATAAATAATATGCATCATTTAATATGTTAAAATAATTTTTTGAAAGACTTTGAACAGCTGCTCTTGATATTTCTATATTTTCGTCTCTTGATTTTGATATTAAATAACTTTTTAACTTTGTATCCATATAATGTGATGCAAAATATATTATCATCATTTGTATTTCTATTTCTTTTCTGTCCAATATAGTTAGTATATAATCATGAAAATCATTTTCAAACTTTGACAACATTACTTGAATTTTTTCCTTGTAAGGTTTTGGAGAGTTTATAAGACTTTCAACTAAAATAGGTATAGAATTTTTATTATGTATTTTATATAAAGAGTAAGCTATATATAATTTTATTATATAATCATTTTCATTTTCAAATTTTTCTTCTAAAACTAAGCGACATTCCTCAGTTCCTATTTCTCCGAGATAAACTATGGCTTGTATTAAATTACTTTTAATTTTTGAGTTTATTCTTTTTATATATTTTTTTTCTATATCATATTTTTTTATTAATTCCATGAATTCTTTTTTTGTTTTTTCATCGATCATTATAGATTGATTCATTTGTGCATATGCTTGCATAAAGTATTTAGGTTCTTCAATTTTAATTTCAAGGGGATTATTTATATTTTTTGATATTAAATTTTGCATATTATTTAATTTAATTCTTTGATATTTTTTTAAATATTTTTCTAATATAATCCCTATTATCAAAAGGGTATCGATTATGGCAAAGAATATAAAAAGATTTATTATTATTTGTTTATCTAAAATCATAAAAATTCAACTCCTTATTTTATTTTTTATTATTTCAAGGAGTTCACCAGTTGAATAAGGTTTTTTAAAAAAATAACTTATATCTAAAGCATAGGCTCTTTTGACATTTTCATAACTTTTTTCATAATCTATTATTATATACATTATTTCTTTTAAAGAAGAGTATTTTATCATCTCTTCTCTTACACGAAAACCATCTATTTTTGGAAGCATTATAGACGTTATTACAAGATCTGGAAAGTTTTCTTTTATTAATTTTAAAGAGGTTTCTCCATCTGAACAAGTAAAAACGAGATAACCAAGATTTTCAAGTAATTCTTTAAGGGTTTTTTTATGCATTTCATCTGTGTCTACTATTAAAATCTTTCCTTTAGTATCTACAAATTTTTTGAGCATGGCATCTGAATAAACCATATTCATTCCTGTATTCTTAGCTATTTTAAGCCTTATCATTGCAAGATTATATATTTCATCTACCATTTCATCAGATATTAATCTATTATCTTTTATTTCATCGGTTTCAACTACTGCGACAGATACAGTTATATGTTCTATAAATCTTTCAGATAAAGATATTGTATTTCTTATTTCATCTGCAATTTCATAAGCCTTTTCTTTGGATATTTCTTGATCTGATATATAATAGGCAAATAAAGCCCCTTTTAATTTAAAAATATGATCTTGTGGCCTTTTTAAATCTCTTAAAATATAAGAAATTATTTTTAAGGTTTCATCACCAGCATCATTACCATAATCAAAATTTATTTTTGATAAATTATCTGTATCTATGAATATAATATATCCTTTTTCATTATTTTTTTCCATTTTTGCTATTTCTGTATTTAAATAATTGAGAAAATATTTACCATTGTATAATTTTGTAAGAGGATTGATTAAAGATCTTTTATGGATTTTATTTAATTCATCTTCAAGTTTTCTTTTTTCTTCTTTTAAATCTTCGATTTCTTTTTCATTTTTATATATGTATGAATTAAATATTTCTGGGATTTCCATTTCAACAAGTCTTTCTTTTACTATATCTTCAGCTATTATTAAATGTCTTACACCATAATTATGATAAATTATTTCTAAAAATAAATTTAATAATTTTTTTGAACTTGTTTTAGTTTTGATTATTTTATTATCTTTTATTTTTATTTCTGTGGATTTAAAAATATTTAAAAAACTCAATCCATAAGATTTTATATATAATTCTATTATTTCATTTATAGTGTTTAAAAATATATCATTTTTATTGTCTATATTCTTATGAAAATTTAATTTTCCACATTTAAGATCTTTTAAAATTTCTAAATATAGATTTATATTTTCTTTTATAATTCCTCCATATGTCGGTAAAATCATTTGGATTTGCAAGTCTTTTAGTTTAAAATAAATATTTTCAAGTAAATCTTCTGAAGATATAAAATACTCGAGATATGATTTTATATATTTAATAGAATTTTTATTTGAATAAATTGAGAATTCTTTATTAAAACAAGAAAAAATATTTCCACTGAAAAGGAAATCATTATAAACACATATAAAATTTTCTGGATGAGGTGTATAAGGTATGGGCAAAAATTTCAATTGTTCTCCATTTTTCAAATTTAAATTATTTTTATTTTGATTTATAAAATAAAATTCGGATTTTAAATTGAATAATTTTATTGATTCACCAGTACGCCAATGTGTTATTATTTTACCTCTAAAACCATTGTCTTCAAATTTGTTAATTGCAGAACAATTTGAAGTATCTCTCAATACTATATAATCTAAATCCTTGATTTCAGACATTTCTGAGATTGATTTTTTTATAGAATCAAATTCTTTAATAGATCCACAACCAAAAAGTATTTTTTCTTCATCAAAATTTAGAAGATAAATATTGTTTTGAAGATGATTTATTAATTTATCATTTCCAATTCTAAATATATGATCATTTATTTTATATATCATAGTAACTCCTCAATAATTTTAATTTATTAAATTATATCAAAATAGGGGCGATAGAGCCCCTATTATATAAAATGATTATTTCAACATTAATGTATAATATAATATTCCGGAATTTCCTGCCGCTAAGAGCATTAAAATTTTATTTTTATTATTTTGAAATGATTTAGTTTCTATGAAATTAGGAGATGCATCATATAGATTTTCTACATCTTTATAAACAGGATCTTCTTCATTCAATATTTCTGTTCCAATTAAATTTAGACTATTATTATCTAAAATTATTTCATGAATACTAAAGCCGGAAGATATTTTTTTATCTATATCTTCATAAAAGAATGTATTAAAAGCAATTTTTTTATCATTAATTAATGAATATGAAACGCCATTAGAAGTTATTTTATTTCCATTCAATTCATCAAAAGTCATTTTTTTATTGCTCATATAGGAATAGTATCCAAACCCATTTTCTGACATTGAATATAAGAAATTAAAATTATCTGGCCAATAATTGCCAAAGAATTGTACAGTTGCTTTAGCTTCTGTATAGTTACCATTTTTATTTCCAAATCTTCCTATATCTTGAATTTTTTCTATTCTTGTTTCTCCATTGTTTAATCTGAATAATGTTCCATTATCTCCAGATATTCCATAAATATAATTATCATATTTTGCAAGGTCTTTTATATCATCATATGAAATTATATAATTTACTTTGTTTAGCTGATTGTTATATGCTGCTAGACCACCATATCTTGCAAGGGTGACATAATAAAATTATTCATAAGATATACCTGTTACTGTATTAGGTGCAAGCAATAAATCATCCGCATCTTTCATATTCCATGAGCCCGAATTTATATCTTTTGCATCTGATATATCATTTTTTACAAGTCTTAAATTATTTTCTATTTGATTTTTTATAGTAGTTTTATTCAAGCTAGTTTTATTAAAATAATCAAATTTACTTATAAAAGGTACTGAAACATTATCATCATTTAAAATATTTCCACCAAATACAATTTCATTTAATTTTTTATTATAATAAAGTGTATTTATATCAGCATTATTAAATTTTATTTCTGTAAATATTTTTGGATTATTATCATTTGAAAAATCTATTATTTGAATGGCACCTTTTGCATCTTCTCCAGCAAGATTATAAGCTATAAACACTATATCATCATCATTTTTGTTCATAATTATATCATTTGCTTGTACATTTACGCCATCAATTTCAACAGGTTTTATATTTCCTCTATAATTAAGATTTATACCTGCATGAGTATTACTTTTTGTTGTTTGTAGGGTTATCGTAGAATCTTGCGTTTCAATTTCTTGTTCTTCTAAGTTTATATCGATTTTATCAAATTTTGCATCATATCTTTTATAGTCTTGTTTTTTTGGCACACAAGATACAAATAATATGGATATTATTGTAAGCATCGATATCAATAATATTTTTTTCATTTTTTTCACCAACCAATTTAAAAATTAATTTTTATAAATATTTATTATTTCATCTAAAGGTTTTTCTTGATAATCGAATCTTAAAATGAAACTAACATTTTTATTTAAAATATTTTTGTATTTTAGATGAAATATTAATTGACCTTTTCCATCATTACCATCTTTATCATAATAAATGTCAAAATTATCAGAGTTTAAACCATCTACAGATGTATATGTCATATTGTTTTTAGAAATAAAACCATCTTCGATTATATATATTCCAAGATATTTATTCTCGCCATTAAAAGATTTTGAAAATGTTGATCCCATTTTTAAATGAATTCCTTTTTCGTTTCTTGAAATATTAGGTGATACTATTGATTTTTCGTATTCTTTAGTATCTATTTCTTCTATTTTAGTAGGAGTATTTTCAAAATGTTTGAAAATTCCAAGCTCACTTGAAAAAAGACTATTTTCTTCTAAATATATAAAATTTAGTCCAACATTGCTTATATTTTCTTTGAATTCAATTTTTTTTGAAATTTTTTCAAAGTTATTGAAATTTGTATAATAATCTTTTGATTTTTCTAAGTTTGTGTATGTAACTTCATAATTATATTTTATGGAATAAAAAAGTACTCCAGCATTTCCAGCAGCTGCAAAAGCATATTTATCAGTGTATTCTAAAAGTCCATCTTTTTTATTATAATTTCTAACATATACAAAATTAGGTGATGCATTTTTTATTTCAGAACCATATTTATCAGAAGTAAAAATTTCAGATCCTACATTTTCAACTTTAAATTTTATTTCGCCATTTTCAACTATTAATTTAGGATAATAAATTTTAAATCCTGATTCTGTACCATTTGTATAAGATGCTAATATCAATCCTGGATCATAAGAAATGCTATTTACAGTATAATTATTTTCTTCAAATTTTGAATTTGTTTCATCAATTGGATTTAAGGTTTGAACTTCAAATCCGTTATTCCCGAGTGAATAGGCAAAAGTTCCATTTTCTATTATTTCTAGAGTTGCTTTTCCATCTGTATCAAAAACTTTTGAATTTATTTCAGATGATGAACTTAAATCTGAATTTATTTGATATATAACTCCTTTTTCACCTGATAATGCGTATATTTTTTGGTTTGAGATTTTCATATCTTTTATATCTTGAAAATCTTTGCTATTTTTTAAATGATTTAAATTTGAGTCTAATTTTATTAAACCACCTTTTTTAGCTATAGACACAAAAATATCGGAATTTAATTCTACAATAGAAGTTACAACATTATATTCATCGAATATTATTTCAGATTCAATATTATTTATATGATTTACATATCTTATACTATTTACTATATTTTCAGCATTTATATCACTTAAATCAATTTTACCAACTATTGGTTCAGTATTTCCATTTTGCATTTTTGTTATCCCACCGAATATTATTTCATCAGTATTTTTATTATATTCAATTGCATTGATTTCATGAGATGAGAAAGTAATTCTGTAATCAACAACAGGTTTGTTTGGGTTTGATACATCTATTATTTGAATAGCTCCTTTTACATCATCTCCGGCAGTATTATAAGCTATTACTGAATAGTTATCATAAGATGTTATATCATTTGCCTGTACTTTTACATCTTCTACCATCATTGAATTTATTTTTGCTTTATAATATATTTGATAATTGTCATCATTATCTCTTGATTTCGATTCTTCAATATAAGTTACAGCATTTTCTGGATTTTTTATTATCGTTATACTACCATATTGTGTTATGTCTTCATTAAATTCTTTTTTCTGTGGAAGACATGATACTAAAAGAATAGATGTTATCAAAATAGTCATTATTAAATAAATTTTTTTCATATAAACCCCTCCCTAATTAATAGTCTTTATTAAATTATACTTAATATATGTATACAAGTCTATTTGAAAGTAACATATTTAAATAATTTAAGTAAAATATAAGTAACGATAAAATTACTATTTTTTGTTATGGAAACTTAATCGTTACTTATATGAAAAACAAAAAATTGATATAATATATTGAAATCTTAAATTGAGTATACAAAAGGAGGGAAATATGAAAAAAAGTTTTTTGATTTTATTAGTTTTTATTTTTAGTTTTATAAATGTTTTTTCTATAAATTATGATGAATTGACTCAAGAAGCAAGAGCTTTAGCTTGGAGTGGAGAATATAAAAAAGCTATAAATATATATGAGAATTTAATAAAAGAATATCAAAATAAAGAAGTTTATCTTGATTATTCAAATGCTCTTGCTTGGAGTGGAGATATAAAAAAAGCTATAGATCTTTTAAACTCTTTTGGGGGTGAAGATTCTGATATTGAAATGAGAAAAGCGAGATTTTTTTATTGGAATTTAAATTTTTCTGAAGCTTATAATATATTTTCAAAATATAAAAAAGATGAACTTGAAGAAAGTGATTTAGCTTTCATTAATTGGTATGAAGAATATAAACATTTTTTTATAAAAACTTCATATATCACTGATTTTTTGAAAGAGAATAGGGAGAATCAGTTTAATATATATATGGCTTATAATTATTATGATGTTTTTTCTGTAGCATTAAAATTTGATAATTTCTTTTTTGATGATGAATACAGAGTTGGGAAATCTTTAATAGAATTTTATTATGATGATTTTTTTTCTTTATTGGGTATAAGTCATAATCAATATTATATAGCTGAATTTGGTTATGTTTTTAAACCATTTACTCTAGGGTTTAAATCTACAAAATACCTTGAGAATTATGATGAATTTATAAAAAGTACTTCTGTTAATGGAGGGTATTTTGTTTTTAATTTTGTGTTGGAAAATATAGAGTTTTTACTAAGAGCTAATTTAGATTTTATTTATAAGGATTATTTTTATAAGGATCCTGAAAATGATTTAGTTTTTTCTTATTTGATTGGTAGTACTTATAAAAACTTTGGATTTAAACATTATTTTGATTTAAAAGAGTTGAATAAAAGTTTTATAGAATACAAGGATAATATTTGTGATTTTAATTATTCAATTAGTTTTTATTATGATTTTTTTAAGAAAAATTTTGGAGCGGGTATTTCTTTAGGATACTCTTTTTAATCATAGTATATAAAATACTCCCAAATCCAGAAGCTATTTTCTACAGCTTCTGGATTTATTTTTAAAAAATAAATTTCTTCATTTTGAAGTATTTTTTCATATAATGAATCATTTCTTTGTATATATAAATCTTCTATTACAATCAATTTTTCAATCTTATAATGTTTTTGTTCGTCAATATATACTTTTTTTGTTTTTGAATATAATGAATCTATGTTATTTATAGTTTTTATAAAATATAAATTTTGATTTCTATGCAATATTATTCCACTTTCAAGTGAATAAGAAATTTTATAATTTTTTGAATTAAAGTATTTTAAAAGGTTTTCAAGTCTATTTTCATTAAAATTCAATTTTAATTTATTCTCATGTAAATAATATCCAAAATCTTTTATATAAATCATCGGAACTAAAGTAGCATATTTCGATAATTCAGATTCGTCATAACCTCTGAGTGAATTTTCTTTTTCATCCTCTATGATTGATGAGAAGAGAAAAAGTTTTTTTTCGCCTACGATTTTTTTTAGATTTTTTACGATTTCAATCATTTTTTTATTATTTTGAAAATTTGAATTTAGATTTATCCATTCAAGATCTATTGCAATTCCATCATATTCTATGTTTGAATTTTCTAAAAATTTTAAGTTTTCTTTTGCGATTGTCTCATAATTTTGATATATATATTCAAATTCTTCAGAACCATAACTATCTAAAAACCAAATATATTTTTTTGTTTTTAAATTGTCTAAAAGTGTTTTTAAATTTTCTTTTGAGGTTTTATAAAAGAATAAACTTCCTTTTTTATAAGCGGTTTCTTTTCCTAGGTGTATTATAGTTTCATCATAATTTTTGTTTATATGTTCTGCCATGTTTTTAAAGTATTGTGTATTTTCATCACGAAAAGTTTTTAGCATTATTGAATCATTTGCTATTATAATCCCTTTTGAGTATATTATTGTTTGTATTAATGATAAAAGTATTATTAAATATATACTTTTTTTCATTTTAATAATTTTCTCAAAGTATCCAATTTACCAGAGTATGGAGGATATTTTATTTTTATATCTGGCCAAAATCCTCTTTTCATTATACTCATATTATGGGTGAAAGTTTCAAATGAATATTTACCATGATACCCGCCCATCCCAGATGCACCTACGCCACCAAATGGTAGATAAGGATTAGAAAGGTGCATTATAGTATCATTTATTACGCCCCCACCAAAAATTATATTGTTTAACACTTTTTCTTCTAATTCTTTATCATTTGTGAATAAATATAATGCGAGAGGTCTTGGTTTTTTATTTATTAAGTTTATAGTATAATCTAAATCTTCCCAAACGATTACTGGAAGAATAGGACCAAATATTTCATTTTCCATGATTTTGTCTGTCCATTTTACATTATTTATTATTGTTGGTGATATATATTTTTCTTGTGAATCTTTTTCACCACCATAATATATTTCTGCGTTTTCTATCAATGGAATTAACATATCAAAATGTTTAGAACTTATTATTCTTGGATAGTCTGGACTTTGTTTTGGATCTTGTGAATAAAATTTCTCTATATAATAAACTATTTTTTCAATTAATTCTTCTTTTATATCTTTATGTGCAAGTAAATAATCTGGTGCTACACAAGTTTGACCAGCATTTAAATATTTGCCCCAAGCAATTCTCTTCGCAGTTTTGTCTATGTTTGTGTTTTTATCTACTATACAAGGACTTTTTCCACCAAGTTCTAAAGTTAATGGTGTTAAGTTTTCACAAGCTGCTTTCATAACTATTTTTCCAACGTTTGTACTTCCTGTAAAAAATATATAATCGAATTTTTGGTTCAGTATTTCTTTATTTACTTCTATTTCTCCTTGCCATACTTTTATATAGTTTGGATTGAAATTTTCGTTTATAAGTTTTTCTATTATTTGAGATGTTCTTGGAGAATATTCAGAAACTTTTATAAGTGAACAATTTCCACCTGCCATACTACCTATTAATGGTGCAAATGTTAGATTAAAAGGATAATTCCAAGGCGACATTATTAAAGTAACTCCATATGGAACTTTTTTAATATAACTTTTAGCCGGAAAAGCTGTTATTGGTGTTTTTACTTTTTGCGGTTTTGACCATTTTTTTAAGTTTTTTATAGTGTGGGTTAATTCACTTAAGGTTATTCCTATTTCAGTTTCATAAGATTCAAAAAAAGATTTGTTTAAATCATCTTTTAATGCAACCATTATTTTTTCTTGATTTTTTTGTATTATATCCTTTAATTTTTCTAATTGATTTATTCTGAATTCAATACTTTTTGTTTGATTAGATGAAAAAAATTTTCTCATATTTTCTATGTCAGTTTTTATCTGTTCGATTTCCATAATAATCCCCTCTTTTATAATTTTTTAGAGTTTTAATTTCATTATATCAACAATATGATTTTTATTTTTGATTTTCATACTTATTTCATCTGTTTTTTTATATCCAATATTTGTCCAAAATTTAATTCCATCAATATTTTCTTCTATTACACCTATTCTAATTGATTTTGCATTGTTACTTTTAGCAAATTCTAGTAATTTATTATGAAACATTTTTCCAAAACCTTGTTTTCTTTTTGAAGGATCTATCAGGAATAATCCAATAATCCATTCATATTTTTCTGGAAAATTTTTTATTAAATCTATTACTCCAATTAAATTATCTTTAAAAAACATTCCAAATATAAATTTATCTTCAAGAGTTTTATTTGGTGGAAGTTTAAATAATAATTCATCTATATCTTCATTAGATGCTTTGGTATTAGAGCTTAAAATAAAATAATCAGAACATTTTTCATATAAGTTTTTTATTATTTCATAATCAGTTTTATCAAGAATTTTAAGCTTATACTCATCAAAATTAAAAAAATCATGGTTCATAGAAGTTCACCTTCTTTGAATAATTTTATATTATATAATATAATTATATCAAATTAAATCATTTTATTTTTTAGATAGGGGGATAATTTTATGTTTAAATGGATTTTGCGGATACTAATTTTTATATTTGTTTTAATAGCTATTTTTTTTGGTTATTATACCTTTATAGATTTTAAACCATCTGATTATCAAATTTTAAAAGTTGAAGAAAAAAATAAAACATATATTGAGGATGAGTTTACTATTGTATCTTGGAATATAGGATATGCTGGTATGGGGAAAAATATGGACTATTTCATGGATGGAGGTACAAGAAATAATCCTAATGAAGAAGAAAGTTTAAATAATTTTGAAAATATAAAAAAAATATTAGGAAGTATGAATGGTGATATAATTTTACTTCAAGAAGTTGATATCGATTCTAAAAGATCTTTTTATATAAATCAATATGATGAAATAAAAGAAATATTTAAAGATTATAATTCATCTATGGGTTTTAATTATGTTAATCCATATATACCTTTTCCTTTTAATGATCCAATAGGGAAAGTTAATGCTGGATTGGTTGAGTTTTCAAAATATAAGCCAATATTATCAGCAAGGTATAAGTTACCAGGGGAGTATAAATGGCCTTTAAAATTATTTCATCTTGATAGATGTATGCTTGAGATGAGATTTGCATTTAAAGATAGAGAAGTCATTGTTATAAATACTCATAATTCTGCTTTTGATAAAGGAAATTTAAGAAAAGAACAGATGGAATTTATAAAAAATAAAGCTTTGAAAGAGTATGAAAATGGCAATTGGGTTATTATAGGTGGAGATTGGAATATGAAATTTCCAGAGATAACTGATGATTTTTTTGAATCCACTCAAGGAGTTCAAAGTTGGGTAAAAACAATAGATGAAAATTTAATGCCAGAAGATTGGAAATGGGTATATGACTCTAAAGTTCCAACTTCAAGATCTGCCGATATAGTTTATGAAAAAGGAGTAAACTATACAACTATATTAGATGGTTTTTTAGTTTCTCCAAATGTAGAAGTTTTAAATATTAGTGCAGATGATCTTCAATTTGAATTTACAGATCATAATCCTGTAAAAATAAAGCTTAAACTCAAATAATATGTTTAAGTATATATAAAAAGGCGAATATTTGATTCGCCTTTTTAATTAGGATTTATTGCCTTTCATTTTTTTATTAAATACATATGTTGCAATAATCATAATAATTAAAGAATATAAAATTACCCACCATAAATGAGGCATAATTGAAGAGTAATTACCATATACAGCTGATCTCGTTGCCTCTACAGCATGAATAAATGGAAGCATATAAGCTATTTTTTCGAAAGCTCCACCTATAAGACTTATTTCAAACCAAGTTCCGCTAAACCAAGCTGTTAGATTTGTTAATAATGCTCCACAAATACCACCAACTTGCTTATCATTAAATATAGTTCCAGTTAATAATCCAATTCCTATAAATAAAAAAGATGTTGGGATTAAAACAATTAGTGCCAACAAAATATTCCAATTTATAGACAAACCTAAAAATGAGGCTACAATAAAACAAATGGTACTTTGAGCTATAGCAAGAGGTAATAATGGAAGAATATATCCAATTATGAAATCAGATGCTTTTAATGGAGAAGAAAAAAGTCTCATTAAAAAAGAATTAATTCTATCTTTCGATATTAAAGTACCTGAAAATAAAGAAATAAATGATAGACCGAAAACAGCAATTCCGGGAGTAAGTTTATTTATTTTGAAAAGATCATTTGGAATATTAGCTTGTATAGCAGTTAATAAAAATAAAACTATTAATGGAAATCCTATCCCAAAAATTATATTTAAAGGATCCCTAATAAGTTCTTTATTATTCCTTGCAGCAAAAACTAATGATTTCATACTAACACCTCTGATCCTGTAGCAATTTTTATAAAAGCATTTTCAAATTTATCTGTACCCGTTTTTTCAATCAATTCTTTTGCCGTACCAATTTCTTTTAAAACACCTTTTGACATAATACCGATTCTATCTGAGAGTGATTCAGCTTCTTCCATATAATGTGTAGTTAAAATGATAGTCATTTTATTTTTTAAATTATTTATTAATTCCCATAACTCTCTTCTGGATAACACATCTAATCCGAGTGTTGGCTCATCTAAAAATAAAATTTTTGGATCTGAAATTAAAGCCATAGCAATACTTAGTCTTCTTTGCATACCACCCGATAATGTTTTTGCTTTATCTTTTTCAACTTCATTTAACTTGAACTCATCTAGCTTTTTTTGAGCTTTAATTTTTGCTTGTTTTTTATCTATTCCATATATTCTTGCCATAAATTCAAGATTTTCTTTTACATTTAGGTTCATTGCAACTGCGGTTTCTTGTGGAGAAAAATTTGATATGCTTTTAACTTCATTTGTATTTGAAAGAATACTTTTCCCCATAAGTAAGGCATCACCAGAAGTTGGAGTTATGAGACATGAAAGCATTCTTATGGTAGTTGTTTTGCCTGCTCCATTCATTCCGAGCAAACTGAATAATTCACCTTTTTTTATTGAAAGGGTTAATTTATCAACAGCAATTCTGTTTTTGAATTTTTTAGTTAAATCTTTTATCTCTATACTCATATTATTCTCCTTCTTTAGGATCTTTTTGAGCATTAAAAATTGCATTTGCAAAGTGCTTAAAATGTTCATTATTTACAATAGCAATTCCTTGTTCTTCATCTCCTAATAATAGTAAAGTATCCCCTGGTTTTATATTAAAGATGTCTCTTGCTTCTTTTGGAATTACTATTTGGCCTTTTTCACCTACTTTTGCTGTCCAAGCATGCTTTCCTTCAGGTGATTTCATCTGATCAACTCCTTTGTATAATAAGTATAATAAGTATATTAAGTTATACTTATTATACTTATTATACAAGAAAATAATTTATAAGTCAAATAAAAAAATAGTGGAGATTTAATCTCCACTATTTTAGTTATTTGCTGATTTATTATAATTCCTTTTTGGTCTGTCTGAGCTGTTATTTTTTTTGTTATAATTGTTTCTTCTATTGTTGTTATCATAATTTCTTGATGAATTTCTTCCATTACTTCTTCTGTCATTGTTTCTATTATCATTTCTATCATTATTATCTTTTTTCTCTTTTGCTCTTTCTATTAAAGGTTTTCTACCTTTAGATTTTTTCTTGAATATAGCTGTTATGATTTCTGCATCTTCAAAAGGAACTGTTATAAAAGAAAATTTCTCGAATACTCTTACATCTCTTATAAGTCTTCCTAGAACTTTAGTTTCTTTTTCTATATAATCTACAAGTTTTTTTGGATTCATTTCATCAGCTCTACCAAGAGCAACAAATAATCTTGTTTTTCCTTTTTTGTCTATAGAAACTTCTTTAATTTCATTATAATTATTTGTTTCGAGTTCATCTTGATAAACATTTTTTAGTACAGCAGCTATAATTTTTTCTGGTTCTTTAAACTCTTCTATTAGATCTTTTGCAAGTACTTCATATACATTGTTTATATTGTCAGACAAAGTACTTTTTATATCTTCTTTTATTTTTTGTTTTTTTGTATTTATTACATCTTTTATTTCTGGTATAGTAGATTTTTTAATTTCAGCTTTTGCAAATCTTTTTATAAAAAGTAATTTTCTATATTCTTCTGGAGTAACAAAAGTTATTGCAGTACCTTCATTTCCAGCTCTACCAGTTCTACCTATTCTATGTACATAAGATTCTGGGTTTTGTGGTAATGAATAATTTATTACATGAGTTAAATTTTCAATATCTATACCTCTTGCGGCAACATCAGTTGCTACTAAGATATTTGAATTTTTAGTTTTGAATTTTTTTAATATTCTTTCTCTTTGATATTGTGATATATCACCATGTAATGCTTCAGCACTGTATCCTCTGTCTATTAATCTGTTGGCTACTTCTTCAGCATCTACTTTTGTTCTTGTAAATACCAATCCATAAAAATTTTCTTCAACATCGATAATTCTACTCAATGCTTCAAATTTGTCACTTTTTCTTACTTCAAAATAAATTTGTTCAGCAAGATCTGTTGTTAATTGTTCCTCTTTTACAGAGATTATGTCGAATTCTCCCATGTATTTTTTTGCAAGTACCTTAATTTTAGAAGGCATTGTTGCAGAGAACATTAACATTCTTTTTTCATTATTTGTTTTGCTGAGAATTTTTTCTACATCTTCAATGAATCCCATGTTTAACATTTCATCAGCTTCGTCGAGTATGAAAAAAGATATTTTACTTAGATCGAGTGTTCCTCTATTTATATGGTCGATAACCCTTCCAGGTGTACCGACAATTATATCTATACCTTTTTTCAACTCTCTTATCTGGGCCTCAATGGATGCACCGCCATATATAGGCATTATCTTTAGTTTTTTGTATCCTCTTAACGAGTTAATTTCTTCAGATACCTGTACAGCTAATTCTCTTGTAGGTGTTAATATTAATGCTTGAACACTTCCAGGTTTTCTGTTGAGTTTTTCAACTAAAGGAATACCGAAGGCAGCTGTTTTTCCTGTTCCTGTTTGAGCCTGTCCGATTACATTTTTTTCACCAGATAAAAGGTAAGGGATTGTTTTTTCCTGTATTGGGGATGGTTCTTCAAATCCTTTTCTGGAAAGCGCTTTTAATGTATTTTCAGAAAGACCCAGCGATTTAAATTTTTCAAGTTTTTCCATACGTTTTTTAACTCCTTTGATTTAACGTTTATTTTTGCTGTGGGTCACTTGTGGAGAAAGCTTATTTTTTCATACACTCTTTTATTATAGCAATTCTGATTGCTATGACTTTGCAAAAAGGTTAAAATAAAAGAATATTGTGTTTCAACAAAAAATAATACCGATTATTCGGTATTATTTGAATAAATCTAATAAATACTCGATGTTTATATTTTGAATGTTATTAACAACTCCATTTGCTATACTTAAATCTTGATTAGGAGAGTTTGGAGAATCATAAGCGATGGTTTTACATTTTGCTTTATTTGCTCCTTTTAATCCATTATGTGAATCTTCTATTACAACGCATTCTTCTGGATATACATCAAGTCTTCTTGCAGCTTCGATGAATATATCTGGAGCAGGTTTTCCATTTTGAACTTCTTCACCACTTAAAATGACATCAAAATAATCTTTTATTCTAAGTCTTTTGGTTACAAGATTTATTAATTTTAATGGTGAGGACGATGCTAAAGCTATTTTTATTTTATTAACCTTTAATTCTTCTAAAAGATTTAATACTCCGTCTATAGGTGTATCAGTAAGATTTTTTTCCATATAATTATAACTCAAATCTTGTGCTTTTTTAATAAGCTCTTCCACAGATTGCTCTAAGTTGCATTCTTTTTTTATTATTGACCACATTTCGCCATTTGACATACCAATAAATGTTGAATATAAATTTTTACTAAGTTTTATACCCAATTGTTCAAAAAAAATTTCATTTGATTTTTTATGAAGAGGTTCAGAATCAACTAAAACCCCATCCATATCAAAAATTACAGCTTTTAACATTTAATCACCTCGAAAATTATACTATAATTACATATCGATTTTAACAATAATAGATTAATTCTATATTTAAAATTATTAAATATAAAATATTTATAAAAAAAAGGCATATTAAAATATGCCTTTTTTGATAAATTATAATTTAAAGAATTTTATTTGCTCTAATAATTGTTCAGAAAGTGCAGATAATTCTTGAGCACTTGCACTGACATTATTTGAACCATCAGATTGATTATTAATTCCTTCAGAAGCTTCGGTTATTTGATCAGAAATTTCTTCTATTAATTTTGTTACATTGACCATAGCTGAACTCATTTCTTCTGCTGAGGCTGATTGTTCTTGACTACTTGCGGTAAGATTTTGAATTCCTGAATTCATTTCTTCAACACTTGTTTGTATTATTTCAAATTTACTTGATAAATCTATCATAGATGTTGAGATATTTTCTATTACATTTACAACATTTTTTGTTGAATTATCTACATCTATAGTTCCATTTTTTATGTCATTTAATATATCACCTATTTTTTCAGTAGCTTTTCTTGATTCTTCAGCTAATTTTCTTATTTCATCCGCAACTACAGCAAAACCTTTTCCTGCTTCTCCAGCACGAGCTGCTTCAATTGCAGCGTTTAATGCAAGTAAGTTTGTTTGTTCTGTAATTGAATTTATTGTTTCCACTATGCTACCTACATTTTCAGCGTTTGAAGATAGTTTATTTACATTTTTTTCTGTATTTTTTGATTCTGATACAGCTTCTTTTATTATTTCTTTTATTTTATCTATAGTTTTAGATCCTTCATTTGCAGATAATTCGGATTTTGATGCAGAATCATTTAATTCTTGAGCTGCTTGTGAAATTAATGTTGCAGAAGAGGCTACTTCTTCTACTCCAGAACTAACTTCTTCAACATTTGCTGAAACATTTGAAGCTCCATCTCTTATACTTGAAACTTTTTCAGCGAGTTCTTGTGATGTTGTAGAAAATTCTACTGCTAATGCCGATAAATCTTCTGCTGATTTGTTTGTTTGTTCACCAGATTCGAGAATTGTAGATACTATTTTGGTTAAATTTGATTTCATTTCTTCTAATACATTAGAAATTTTTCCTATTTCATCTTTTGTTTTATAATCAAATACTGTATTTAAGTCACCTTTACCAAATTTACTTATCTTTTCAGATAAAATATGTAGTGGTTTTGTTATAAATTTATTTGATGTGAATAATATAAATACTATTATTGCTATAGTTGTTATAACAGTTATAGACAAATTTATTATTAAT
Source organism: Oceanotoga sp. (assembly GCF_030445905.1). Classification (NCBI taxonomy): domain Bacteria; kingdom Thermotogati; phylum Thermotogota; class Thermotogae; order Petrotogales; family Petrotogaceae; genus Oceanotoga; species Oceanotoga sp. Next base: position 86,188 of record NZ_JASUSU010000006.1, read on the forward strand.
GAGGAAGTAGGACCTTGCATTACCTCTTTTGAGTCAACAACAGTATAATATATCCAATCTTTTACATCAGATTTTTCATAAAAAGCAATTTTTTTATCTCCTTCATATTCATATTCAATAAAACCCATCGGTTCGGTAGCTTTTTTAAATAGATCATTATCTGATCTATCTCCACCGATTTTTGTCCTATCGGCATGTAATAAAGTTATTCCCCTTTCATTTAGTAAATATGAATATTGAGAGTTAAATTTTTTGTATTCTGTTAAAGCTTTAGCCAATTTATCCATTCTCAAATCAAAAGCTATTACTCCTATAAAATTTCCACTTTGATCTGCAACATCTAAAGATAGTGATATTAGTATTTGTTTTGAAGAAGCATCTTCATAAGGTTCTGAAATTTGAACAGTCCCTTTATTTTTTAAAGAATTGATATACCAAGGTCGTATTGTAGGATCGTACCCATCAGGCATTTTTTGATCTGGTTTTATATAAAATCTTTTATCCTCTAATCCAATATAAGCATTTAATATATTTGTATGATTTTTAACTATATTATCAAATATTTTTAGCATCCAAGCATTTTCTTCATCTGTTTTTGAAAGAGCTCCTTTTACATTTGCATCATTGGCAAAAAAAGTCAATGATTCTGAAGTATTTTCAAAAAAATTTTCGAAATTACTTTTTATTAGTTGATTTGTTGAAGTTAGGAGTGTTTCAACATTTTCTCTTTTTGAATTATAAAAGCTTACATTACTAAATAGTATTAATATAAATAATATTAATATACCTATGGATATGGATAAAATGTTTTTAATTTTTATACTCATATTATCATCTCCTAAAATATTTTTATGTATAGTTAAAAACAAAACAACAAACAATATTAACTGAATAGTAATTTAATTTTACTATATTTAACATAAAAAATCCAGTAAAAAAAGTGATTCTTTTTTAAAAGAATCACTTTTTTATTTTATTTATACAGATTCATCAAATTTAATTTTTGTTTCAAGAGAATATAAGTCCATTTCCATAAGTTCTTTAAATTTTTCACCACTTATATTTTCTACTTTATAGAGATAAGTTGCTATCAAATCTAATCTTTGTTTGTTTTCTTCAAGTATTTTTAATGCAAGAGTATAACATTTATTAATTATATTTTTAATTTCACCGTCTATTGATTTGGCGGTTTCATCAGAATAATTTTTAGATCTGGTCAATTCTTTTCCCAAGAATACTTCATCATCATCATCTTGCCAGACCATAGGACCCATTTTTTCACTCATTCCAAGTTTAGATATCATCATTTTGGCATATTTTGTAGCCTTTTTTAAATCATCACCAGCTCCAGTTGTTATTGAATCAAATATCAATTGTTCTGCAGCTCTTCCACCAAGGGCTATGGTAATTCTATCATATAGTTCGGATCTGCTAATCAAGAATTTATCTTCTTCTGGTAGTTGAAGAGTATATCCTAATGCAGAATGTCCTCTTGGAACAATTGTTATTTTATGAACAGGATCTGAATTAGGTAATAAATAACCCAAGAATGCATGTCCTAATTCATGATAAGTTAGTATTTTCTTTTCTTTTTCAGATATTATTCTTGATTTTCTTTCTGGCCCTGCCATAACTCTTTCAATAGCTTCTTCTAAATCTTCCATCGTTATATAAGTATTTTTATTTCTTATTGCCAATAAAGCACCTTCATTTATGAGGTTTTCAAGATCTGCTCCAACAAATCCAGGAGTTCTTTTTGCTAGAGTTTTTAAGTCTACATCTGGAGCTATTTTCTTTCCTCTTATGTGGACTTTTAGTATTTCTTCTCTTCCTTCTAAATCTGGACCATCGATAACAACTTTTTTATCAAATCTTCCAGGTCTTAAGAGTGCCTTATCCAGTATATCAGGTCTATTTGTTGCGGCCATTACGACTACGCCGACATCATCATCAAAACCATCCATTTCAACAAGTAAAGAGTTTAAAGTTTGTTCTCTTTCATCATTTCCACCACCAAGTCCGGCACCTCTTTGCCTACCAACAGCATCTATTTCATCTATGAATATTATTGCTGGTGAATTTTCTTTAGCTTGTTTGAAAAGTTCTCTGACACGTGATGCTCCAACCCCCACATATAATTCAACAAAATCAGAACCACTTATATAAAAAAATGGAACACCAGCTTCACCTGCAACAGCTCTTGCTGTTAAAGTTTTCCCAGTACCAGGAGGTCCAACGAGTATTACACCTTTAGGCATTCTTGCCCCTAAAGTGTTGAATGATTTTGGATCTTTTAAATATTGTACTATATCTTTTAATTCTTCTTTAGCTTCATCTATTCCAGCTACTTTATCAAAAGTTATTTTATTTTTTGAAGGATCGTACTTTCTTGCAAGATTTTTACTGAAAGGGAATCCTCCAGACTTTCCACTTCCACCCATCATAGGTTTTAGCATCCAGAACCAGAACAGTATTAATATTATTATAGGGAATAAAGAACTTATAAGTCCAACCCACCATGAAGAAGTTATACTTTTAGTATAGGTTACTTCTATACCTGTATTGGCCATAGCCATGACATATTCTTTATCATAAAGCATTGTTGGAGCGAATATATCATATTTTAATCCTTCTTTAGTTTCTGCCTTTACTATACCAGTATTTTCAATATTTAGCTTTACTATTTGATTATTATTAATCATTCTTATGAGTTGAGAATAATCAAGTTCTTGAATAGGAGATTTTGTAAGGCTATTTATAGCAAAGAAGAAAATGAGTATAAGAATTATATAGACCCATAATATATTAAACATTTTTGGGTTGTTATTGTTTTCTGCCATGTGTTTTACCTCCTGAGTCTTGTTTACTTTCTTAGTAGTATTATTATTTATTTACTTTAATTTTTGATTAAAAAATTTGAACTAAATATATACACTTTATTATTATACAACATATTTCTATTTTTATTAAGTATTTTATCATTAATTTAATTTTAAAATCGTATTTTTAAGCTTAATTGAATTTAAAGAAATAATATGCAATTGTTTAATTATCGAATGATATAATAAAAAGTATGAATTTATAAATCTTAATATTTGAATTTATAATAGTGACTTGAAAAATAGAGCAATAAAAAAGGGATATGAAATAAAAAACAAGTAAACGAAAAGCAACAAAAATAAAAACAAGTAAAAAAAGGAATAAA